>DBFWDM010000257.1:0-14467 GCA_048484635.1 Collinsella sp. | reverse complement strand
CCCCTCCACGCCATCGA
Source organism: Collinsella sp. (assembly GCA_048484635.1). Classification (GTDB taxonomy): domain Bacteria; phylum Actinomycetota; class Coriobacteriia; order Coriobacteriales; family Coriobacteriaceae; genus Collinsella. Next base: position 14,450 of record DBFWDM010000257.1, on the reverse strand, counting down.
GCGTGTTGAGCAACATATTGGTCGCCTCGACGCCACTGGTCAGGTAGCCATAATGCACGGTGGGAATGCCGCCCGTCAGCGCGCGCAAAAACGCGTTGTCGCCAAAACCGCTCACGCGGTGTATACCCTCGCCCATGCCGCGAACCTCATCGATGGCACGCAGCGCGCCCGCCGCCATGGTGTCGGTCGCGCACGCGATAAACGAAACATCGGGGTCGACGGAAAGCAGTTCACGCGCCGCACCATAGCCCGAGTCGAGCGTAAACGAGCCCAGGCGAATCAAGGCGGCATCGAGCGGGTTGCCCGCGGCGCGCAAGCCGGCCTCAAAACCGCGACGGCGGTCATAACCGGCCGCGCGGTCCTCTTCGGTAACTCCAATATAGGCAATCTTGCCGTCCACGCGACCCGCAAGCGCATGGCCCAGCTCAAAGGCGGCCTCGTAATCGTCGTGATAGACGCACGCCGCGCCCTCAACATTCTGACCGATCAGCACGATGGGCACACGGCACGATTCAATCGCCCGACGGTGCTCGTCGGTAATCATGGTTGCTACCAACACAATGCCATCGACCGGGTGGTTTTGGAATAAATCGAGGTATTCGAGCTCGCGATCGGGGGCATTGTCGGTATTGGCAAGCAACATCTGGTAGCCACGACGACCGAGCACCTGGCCGATGCCGGCGGTAATGCGGCTCACGGATTCCGAGTTGATCTTGGGCACGATGACGCCGATGAGCTTGGTAGAGCCGGTGCGCAGCGCGCGAGCCTGGCTGGACCGCACGTATCCGGTCAGCTCAATCGCCTGCTTAATGCGCTCGGCCTTGTCCGCCGAGATATATCCACCGTTGAGGTAGCGCGAGACGGCGGCGCTCGAAACGCCCGCCAGCTCGGCCACATCTTTCATCTTTACCACGAGCACCCCTGACAACGAATTCACAAGCACCATGATAGCTGCCTTGCCAGCAAATTGAGTAAATAGAATTCCTGGTCGAGCAGATGCCCGCGCAGCGTCGAGCGGTCCGGCGTTTATTAAAACGCCGGAACCAAGTTATCCGTGGTATTCGCCGTTGTATTGGATGAGCGTCAGGTCCTCCACGCCGTCGAGCGCACGGATGGCGTCGGCATAGGGCATGTCCACGCCGTCCGAGAACACCTCGACGGCCATCTCCACCTTGTCGCCGCGCATGGTCTTAGACTTAACGGTGAACTTGGTGCGGCCAAAGGCACGCACAATGTCGTCACCCGTGGTCTGACCCGTATAGTGGATAACCATCATGTACACGCGCGCCTTGTCCTGGTGCGTAGCGAAGCCGGCGATCATCACGACGATCACCACTGCCGCAAGCCCTACGAGCGCGTACATGCCGGCGCCCGCTGTGATACCCGTGGTAATGGACCAAAACAGATACAACAGGTCGAGCGGATCCTTGACCGCCGTTCGGTAACGGACGATAGACAGAGCACCGACCATACCGAGCGAGATGACCACGTTGGTCGAGATCGCGAGCGTCACCATGCAGGTGAGCACGCACATGCCCACAAGCGTCACGGCAAAGCTGCGCGAGTACACCACGCCGGTAAAAAAGCGCTTGTACACGTAGTAGATCAGGATGCCCATGGCGAGCGCCACGAGCAGCGACAGGCCGATCTTGGCAGGGTCGACCTGGCCAAACGCCTCCAAGACGGAGTTCTTAAAAAAGTCCCTGGTGCTCATGGTCTAAATATCCCCTCGGTTCTCAAAATCCGATTCCCAGTAATTAAAACCGCGCAGGTAGGCGGTCTTTTCGTAACACAGGCAGTACTTGGAAACCGCCGTGAGCTCGGCCGCACCCGGCGGCACCAAATCGCGCACCAGCTGCGGGCAAAACTCGGTAAACTTGACCTCCATCACTAGTTTGCCGGGCTCCAAGACCGGCAGCGCGGGCAAGGTCGCATCAAAGATATCGAAGCTTCCCACCGCGGCGCGCACGTTCATGTCAAACGTAACGCGCACGGTGCCCTCGTCCATCACCCACGGCTCGCGCTCGTAGTCCACGATGGTGCGCGGGCGCATCATGTTGCAGATGCACTCGATATAGAACTCACGGCAGAGCTGATGCGGGCTGCGCAGCAAAAAGTCATAGTCGCCGGCGAGGACCTGCTCAAACTCGTCGCGGGTGAGCGGCGCATCCTCCTTGTAGATCCAGCTGCCGTACTTCTTTTTACGCTCGAGCTTAATCACCTTGTCGCTGCCGTTATAGATGCGCACGCGATACTTTTTGCGCATCAGGATACCGGCGTCTTTTTCCTCGTAGGCCGAGTTGCAGTAGTCGTCAAAATACAGGCTGCGAATGGTGTAACCGCCCGCCCGCGCATGCTTGTCCAGCTTAAAGACCGGCGACATGCGACAGGCAAGCGCGGCGTGCTCGCCCTCGTTAATGAGGTACTTGAGCTCGTGGCGGTAACGCTCCTGCGTGGTTCGCGCGGGCGGAGCCGCCAGACGCTCAAGCAGCGCGCTAGCCCTCCTCATACGTGTCCTCCACGACCTTGCCGCCATCTTGCACGTAGAAGCACTTCATGCCGTACTGCTTGCCGTCGTCGGTCACGTAATAGTCAAACGCATCTTGCGTATAGCCGTCGGAGTTGGTGGCGCGCACACGCACAAAATATTGGCCGGCATCGGGCGCATCGCAGGTCACCTCGGGCAGCAGCACGTCCTCGGCCTTAAAGACCACGTCGCTTATGGCATAGTCGCGCGCAAGCTCCACGGTATAGCGGATGTCGCGCGCCTTAAAGTCGTAGGACGCATCCCAATTGATGCGCAGCTTACCGTTATCGATCTGCGGCACGCCAATGTAGAACGGCATGGGCTTCTTATAGCTCTCGCGATAGCTCTTGTAGTTCTCCTCAATCTCGGAGGGGATGGCCGCGGCGATCTGCTCGTATTGGTCCTTGGTGACAGGCAGATTGTCGATATCGGGCGAAGCAAAGACCAGGGATTCAGTCACATCGCGGTAGTGCTTGATCATCTTGCCCAGGCGTGCCTCGGTCATATACGAGCGCAGGTCCTTGACGGCGCGATCGAGCTCACTGCGAAACGCCTTGCTGCGCAGCGCACGATTAAACAGCACGTTACCCCAGTAGTTGCTTGCGCCGCGCTCCCAGCTCGCGTAGTCCGAAAACCCGGTAAGAGAAAGCTCAAGCTTACGCAGCATGCCGTCGTTATCCCAATCTAAAAAGTACCAGGTATTAGAGTTGAGCGGGCTGTACAGATAGCAGTTGCGGTTCTGCGTATCGCAGTTGCCCGTCAGGATCTGAAACGCCAGCCAATAGACCAGGTTCTCGGTATCAAAGTAGGCGTCGAGCACGTCGTCGATCTTTTGCGAATCGTCGTTGAGCGCGTCGAGCATCTCGATGAGCTTGGTGTGGTCCGAATCGCCCTTAATCTCGAGCATGCCCTCAAATTTAGCCTGGTTGTAGTCGGGATCGTCGGCGAGCTTAATGATGTCCTCGTAGCGATGGAAATCGAAGCTGTTCACCTTATACAGATGCCCGTTCTTATCCAAGCCGTGCGCCTTAAGCGCCGTCTTGTTGAGCTGCTCCACCTGTGTAAACAGCCCGTAGTCCTCAAAGGTGTCGTTGGACTTTTCGGTCTGGTCGCACACCCACAGATGCACAAACTGCGTACGTAGGCCCATCATCTGGGGAATCCCACGGATAAGGTCGTAGGCCATCTTGTTGCGAAAACGCATACCCTCGCCCATGTGCTTGTTGAGCGCAATCGCGCGCTGTTGGCGCCAGGTACCCTTGCCCTTTTTGAGCTCCACCTTGTAATTCTTTTGCGAGTTCATGCTCGACGTCTGGCCGCGCACCTGCACGGTAGCATTGGGCGCTTCCTCGCCATAGCCAACCTCGCCGGCCTCCGGGCCCTCTTCGTCGCCCGGCTGCAACAGGCCCATAACCTGATAGCGCGTCACGCCCATGTCGGCATAGTCATACACCGAGTACGTGTTGATCTCGGCCCAGCTGTGGTCGGTGTTCTCGGAGCTGTTGCCGCGCGAGACCGTCAGGTACATGGTCACAATGCCCGAGTCGTCGTAGACCTCGTAGAGCTCGTCCTTGTCGCGCAGGTGTTTGGCCTTATTCGAGGCCTCAGCCTTTATAATCTTGTCCTGCTTTTTGACCTTTTTAGTCGAGGATTCGTCCTGAGACGAACAGCCCGAAAGCAACAGCGCGCCGGCAGCCGCCTCGATCAGGCAGCGGCGAGACATCAACTTATCGGTCATCAGAACCTCCCCAATGCTTGCGATACACGTGAACTACTGCGCGCTCAAACGCGCCATGTGGCTCACCCTTATGGCGACCTTCCTCATAGCGCTGCTCGGCACGATCGAGCAAGCGGCCCAGCTGTGTAAAGCGACCCGTCTTGTCGGTCGCCACAATGGGCTGCTGGCTCAGGATACGATACGGCAAGTTGGCGGTATAGGTATCGAGCCGCAGCAGCGCCACGATAAAAAACACCGCCGCACCCAACAAAAAACCAAAGCCGTAAAACTGCTGCGGCAAAAGCAACGACACGGCAGTCGCCAGCCCGGCCACACCGGCAAACAGGCCCGAAGCCAGCACGGCTCCCTTATAGTCGGTAAAGTACAGCAAGATGAGCATCACCGTATTGCCCACGGCATACAGGCCATAGCCCACGCACAGCGTGCGAAAATACCCGTGCATAAGGTTGTTAAAGCCCAACGGTAAGGCCGATAGCACCGTGGTCTCGAGCGAGATGACCGCCGCGGTCACAAACAACTGTTTGAGCGCGCAAAAACGCAGTTCGCTGTTGAGCGTGGAGAGCATCTCCTCCTCAGCCACCACGATGCCGCCTACCACGCCGCCTTCATTGAACAGGCTGTAGTAGTCGCGGTAGCGCGGATAGAAATTGACCTCGACCGAGACCACAAAGTTGACGGTCGTGACAAGGATAGTCAAAAACGCGATAAGCGCCGGCACATCGTAGTAGGGCGCACCATAAAACAAGCCCTTGACCTGCACGCCAATGGGACCGGCCCAAATAATCACCAGGTGCGCAAAGAGTCCCAAATTGGTTAACAGGCCCGTGAGCGCCAGCGGCATAAACTGATCGAGCCACTGCAAAAAGGGCCAGGGGCTGCGGTCGCTCTGAGGAAAATACCGGTACAGCAGCACCACGTCCCAGGCGAGCATGACGCCGTAGCCCAGAGCAATTGACGCCAACAGGCCCTCGACCGGCGGCAGTCCCAGCGCCAGCGCGGCCAGGGCGCACAGGCACGCCACGCCAATGGCGGCCGCAAAGCTGCACAGGATGCCGCGATAATCCTTGATGGCCGTGAGGTAACTCATGCCGTTCCAGTTGACGATCATAATGTTGAACAGCCACAGGCACAGCAGCCCCTGCAGCAGCGTGGCGCCCGAGAACAGCAAAAAGACGCCGTAGAGCACCGTGCCCGCAACGAGCATGATGGCGTTGGAGCCCCAAAACGAAGGCAGAATCTCATCCTCGCGCTCGGCAAAAAGCATGTCGGCCAAAAAGCGCGTGACCGGCATGGAGAAAAAGCTCGTGAGCAAAAGCGAGGCCAGCAATGTGTAGGTCACCATGCACACCAGCAGATCCTGGTTGGCACGGCCGACACCCCACAGACCGCACAACACCAAGATACCCACCTGGAGCAGCACGCCCAACAGCATGGGACCCGTGCACACAATGCCGGCGTAGCCGTAAGCGCGCATCGTGGCAAACAGGCCCTTGCGCCTAAACAGGCGCTTGAGCTCAAAACCAATTCCGGCCACCGGCTACTCCCCCTCTCTGGGCAGGTTAAACGCACACGCCGTCTCGTCGTACAGCGCGCGATAGTTGGCGAGCATCTGCTCGTGCAAAAAGAACGTGGCAACGCGACGCTGGCCGTGCTCCCCCATCTCGATACGGCGAGCGCGGCTTGTGCACATGCGCTCCATGGCATCGGCCAAGCCCTTGCGATACATGGGCGGCGTCACAAAACCCGCCACGCCAAAGTCGTCGCCCGGGGCGCCTTCGAGCAGCTCGCGACAGCAGCCCACCTCGGTCGTCACGCAGGGACGGCGCGCTGCAAGCGACTCCAGTACGCTGAGCGGCTGGCCCTCGGAGATGCTCGTTAAAATGGTAAAGTCGAGCTTTTCCATGTACTCGACCACGTTGACGCGGCCGGTAAAGATCAAGTCGCGCACGCCCAGGGTGTCGACGAGCGCATGGCACTCGGCGCCGTACTCTTCGTCGTCCACGCCGCCCATAATGTGCAGGCGCACCTTGGGCAGGCGCTCGTGCAGCTCAAAGAAGGCATAGATCATGGTCTTGACGTCCTTGATGGGCGCTAGGCGCACCGCAGCGCCAATGTCCACCCAGCCGTCATCGGGCTTTAAAGGAATGTCCTTAAAGCGGTTGAACTGGATACCGTTGGGGATGACCAGGCATTTGTCCGCATCGCAGCACATATCGATCTGCGTCTTGCGGGCGTTATGGAACAAACTCGTCACGCGGAAGGCACGGCGGTAGATTTCCTCCGCAAGCAGGTAGAAAAAGCGAATCCAGCGGTCCTTAAACGACGGCACCACCCAATCGGCGCGAATGATCTCTTCCTCGCGCTCGCGGGTATAGATGCCATGCTCGGTCAGCAACACCGGCGCATGGTGAACGCTTGAGCCCAGGCAGGCGAGCAGGCCGCCGTAGCCGGTCGAGATAGCGTGGTACACATCGGCAACCGGCACCTCGCTGCCCAGCAGGTAGAGCACCGGCAACAGCATAGAGCGCATGGTGTGGAATGCGTCGGCAAAGGGCGTGTAGGGGTACTCGGCAAGGCACACGTCGCGGAAGATGTCCATAAACGTTCGGCTCTGCAAAAACGAGAGCGGATGCACGCGACGGCGGTGGAAGATATCGAATAACACGTCCCAGTCCGGATTGGAGAGCGACACCAGACGGCGTAGCGCCTCGCGCTCACGGTCGTTAAAACTGGCTTCATGTTGCTCGCCCGAAAGCCGCAGGGCATCGTCCAGGAACACCTCGTGCACCTCGACCACGTTGCCGGGCAGCTCGTAGACAAACTTGCCGCGGTCGGCAGCATGTGCGCCGATCACCCATAGCACAAACTCATGCTCGGGCATGGCCTGGATATAGCCATGCATCCAGGTAGATACGCCGCCGTGCACATAGGGGTAGCAACCCTCGAGTACCAAGCAAATTCTCATTTATCGCCACCCTCCTTGCGCTCGATCGTCACGGTCTTATCATTTGCCTTGAGCAGATACAGATTGCCCGTAAGGTGCGTCAGTTCGCCGCCCGTCACCGCACCCGGCTCGCCATTATTGGCGCGGAACATGAGCCACGCCTCGTCGTGGAAATTGCCCAGGCTGAGCGTCCAGGCATCCGCGCTGGTATCCAAGCTCACCGACACGGACGAAAAGCGCTGGATGGCACCGGAGCACTCCGACGCCGTCTGGTGCCGCAGGTCGGGCGCGGATTTGGTAAGCCACTCCAGGTAGTCGACCAGGCCGCCCTTGTAGACCTCCCAGCCCTCCTTGGCTCCGCGATCGGGGTCCAAAAGGTCGTCCGGGTGCATAAAATGCGTACTCACGTAGTGCATGTTGAGCTCGGACACCGCGGCCAGACGCATATAGGAATCGTCGACCATGCCGCCCGAAACAATGCGCGGCTGCTCCACAATGCCATCGCTCGCCACGCCAAACTCCTGCACGTACGGCAGGTCGGTGCCATCCTTAAAATACGTACTGGCAATGGTCTTAATTCGCGGAACATCGGTACCGATAAGCTTGCGCGCGCGGGCCGAAAGGATATTCGACGGTGGCACGTAGACCGAGCCGTGCGCATTGGGCAGCACCTCGTCCTGGAAGGCTATAAGCTCGTTGAGCGAAGCGACGAGAGTCTCTTTGTTCTTCCACGTCTTGTAGTCGTACAACGTGCCGTAGTCGGTGTCCCAGAGCGCGAGCGGCTGATGGTTGTAGCCGTGAAAGCCCAGCTCTCCGCCCATCTGCAGCAGCATGCCGCCAAAGTAGCGGAACTGTGTGGCATCGGCTTGGCGCGCGGGCTCGGTCTGGTTGACCGCGTCCTCGTAGTTTTCGATCATCACGCCGGTATAGCGAATGCCGTATTTTTGCGCAAGCTTTTGCAGATCGGGCCACCAGACCTTGGTGTAAAAATCGGCAATGGAAAGGCCGTAGTCACGCTTGATATAAGTACCATCGCCCGAGGGCACGGGGCTAGGAAAGTCGTCCAAATAGAACACGGCGCTGTTGATGACCGGATAGGCCGTGGCATCACCCAGCAGACTGATCGCCGCGGCGTAAAAGCCACGCATGACCTTGTCATAGATACCGATATTGCATACCACGGTGCGCCCGCTGCCGCAGTCATTCGACCAAATGAGCGGGGCGCCCGCATCGCCGGTCATAGCCCACACACGAGCCGTCTCGCGCAGCGATACCGAAAGCGACGAATCAAAGGGGTCCGAGAGCTCGTAGCGCTCTCCCCCGCCCAGCATAAAGTCCTCGCTCGGCACAATGCTTTCGGCTTTTACATAGTCATATCCGGCCGATTCAATGCCAAGCTTGGAGGCAATCACTTGCAGATAGCTCGAGTTATCCGGCGGCATGGCGAGCATAAGCGAACCGCCGGCACTCACCCAACTCATAATGTCGCTCAGGTGCGTACCGAGCCCATCGAGCGACGGCATGAGCAAAATCACGCGATCGAAGGAGGTCAGCGAGGGAAAGGCATCCGCACCAGCCAGGGCAAGGTCCACGTCGCGGTGCGCAATCTTCATGTCGAGCAGGATCTGGTCGAACTGTTCCTTTACGTCCTCGACGCCAGCTTGATCGGAATCGGTAATGACCAGGCACGTGGGCTTTTGGCCAAAGATTGCCGAGGAGGCCGGCACCGCGTCGTTGGCGGCGAGCATGCCCAGCTTGTGCTGTCCAGCGCTGTACTGCACGCCGGCGCGTTCGATCAGTAGCACGGCGGCCATGACGATAAAAACAGCCCACACTACGAGCAGCCCCATCCAACGAAAGCGGCCTGCACGGTCGCGGACAAGTTGCACCACGCTCATCTGGCCTCCTCCCCGTCGCGCCAAAACGCCAACTGTTCGCGGTTGGCGGCATTCAAATACACATGTTGCTTGTCGATCGCATCGATCACACGGTGGACCTCGTCACCGTCGCGGCGCATCACGGCCAGGCGCAGGCAAAGCATCCAAACCTCCTGCTCCTCGGGCACGTCGAGCACCAGCTGGTCGGTCACGGCCTGCGCCTCGTCGATCTGTCCGACATCGGCCAGCGCCGTCGCATATCGAATGCGCAGCTCAAGGGCGCCCTCGCACTCGCAGCGACGCGCGAGCAGGCGCGCGTACTGTTGGCGCTGAATCTGAGCCACGCGCCCCTCGGCCATGCCCGAGCCCAAGTATTCACCAAGAAAATCACAGTATTCGATGAGGTTTTGCGCGCTCGGGTCCGTCTTAAAGGCGCGCTCCAGCTGCTGCAGTTTAACGTCGGACTCCTTGGAAATCTGCGCCACCGCCGTCGCGGCATAGTGCGCCACCTCAGCGTCGTCGTTAAGCTTAGCCGCCTGCAGCTGCGCCAGGTACGCGTCGGGCTCCTCGGTGAGCATGGAGAGCATTAGGCGGCGCCGGTATGCCGGGTCGTTGACGATGAGCGCCTCCTCGAGCGGCACTACGCCTGCATCGTCCTCACCACTCGGTACCGACATACTACGATGCAGGTCGTCGTTGAAGCGCAGCGACTCCGGCGCAGACTCTTTCAGCCCCTCGCCAAACACCGCGCTGCGGACCGATAGCAAAACCACCAGCAACGGGCCCCACAGCGGCACCAGCACTATCACAGCCAGCATGTGCCCGCGCACCGGCAGCAGGCCCAGCTTCATGAGCGTCCACAGCATCAGGCAAACCAGCGCATGAATCAGCAGCAAGACGGCAGCAACGACAAGCGAGATCAAGCGGCACCCCCCTCACCGTCACCGGTGTAAGAGATGTGCTGCAGCAGCTCCACGATGTCCTCGCCGTCGACGGGCTCCACCGTAATCTGCTTTGCACTCAGACGATCGCGGATAATGGGCAGATCGCACGCCTTTGCCTGGCGCATAAGCAGGTAGAGCACGTCGCCGTCGACCAAGCCCGCCGCGTCGCTCTCGCGGATTGCCGACCCAATTGCGCCCACCAGCTCGCCGACAGGCTCCATGCCCGGTACCACGCGCAGGAGCAAAAAACTCCCCATCTTGCTATCTGCCAGCGCCTGCTCCGCCGCGAGCTCTTGGCCAAAGGCAGCCTGCTTGAGCACGCAAGTGCCGTCAACGCAGCGTTTATCCTGCGCCACCGCCTCATAGTCAAAGGCACGGCCCAGTGCGCTTTCGACCAGGCCGCACAAGATGCGGAACAGGTTTTGATAATAGAGGGTCATTTGATTTTCGGCAGCACGACGCACAAAGATCAACACGGCGGGTGCCCCGTCGCGCTCGATCGCGTATCCAAACATGGGAAGCCCCGGCGTCAGCTCGCGGTTCACCCACAGGTTCGAACGGCCCCCGTCGCCCAAAAGAGGTGCAAGCTGCTCAAGCGTGAGCGAACGTGCGGCATCTTCGGCAATCGCGGGACTTGCTGCCACCAGGCGAGCAAATGCCCCTCCCGAAACATGGTAAATCGCCACTGAATCGTTCTCGAGGATCTCACCCAAAAGCTCGCAGCACTTGCGATAGATGTCGCGTGGGTTGAGCACGTCGAGCTCCTGCGTCACGGCAAAGATCTTGCCAAAGCTGTCGTGGCGACCCACAATCTGGCGCCTGTACGCGCGCTTGTCCTCGATCGCGTCGTGGTAAAGCTGTGTGAGGAACGTATTGCGATTACGCACGAGCTCGTTTTGATCGCGCTCCGCCCTAATGGCTTCGCTGTTGCGCAGCTGCACATAGCCGCACACGGCACCCACCACAAAGTACGCAATAAACGGCAGCCAGTTGGACGGCTCGTAAAAGAGACCCTGGAAGGTATAGCCGTACTGAGTAAAGTAGCTCGCGGCCAAACCCACCGACGCCAGCAGCGCCGCAACCAGGCCAAAGTCCAAGCCATACAGCGTGCCGATCAGCACCACGTAGAGCAGGCGGTAGTCGAGCACGTTAAGCTGAGCAGACTGCGAAAACACCAGCTCCAGGCCCTCAAAGAGCACCCAGGCCAGCGCGGTCTCCAGGCATTTGATGGGCAGTGTCCGCCCGCGCATGCGGTCGATGGCGGCACGCAGCGGATGGCGCTTGCCCGCGAGGGTCTGCTCCCAGCGGGCGTGTATGGTCGAAAGATCGCGCAGCACGTCATAGCGCTGGAACCACCCGTAGCGCGTGCGGACGGTATCGCTCGGAGCAATGGAGACGACGGCGTCCCCGTCGTAGGTAATGTCGAGCCCCGGGAACAAGCCCTTGAGCGCCTCGCCCAGGTCTCCCACGGTGTGGGCAAAGCTATCCGGAACCTCGAGTTCCTCGAATGTGGCATCCCAGCTGTCGAAGATGCGACGCACCAGAACGGCCAGCTCCTCGGCGCAGAGGGCACCGAGCGGTGAGTCCGCCCCAGCCCTCATGACAGCAGAGCCTTGCGAGCACGCCTCGAACAGCGGGGTCAAAATCGGGTCTTCCAGCGTGGGCGAGGCGGTGAACAGATACGGCACGCGCAAGATCTTGGCCTGAATGCCGTCGCGGACCGCATAGTAGCGGCACAGGTCGTTGGCCGCACGGGCAATGATGCCCTTGCCGTTTTGCCCCGCAGCGTCCACCGCACCGTCCGCTCCCATGGGACCAGTCACAAACAGCAGCTGAATCTGGCGACCCATGCAAGCTCGAAAGACGGAGCGCAGCAGCTCGATGTCGCCAACGGCCTCGGTATGCGGCGTGAGATAGGTAGAGAGGTAGACCACACGGTCGAATTCGTAAGCCTGGTCCAGGTGCTGCAGCAGCTCTTTCCAAGACGCATGGAGCGACGACCCGTCGCGGCGCGCCTCGTTGGCCGCCACGACCTGAACATGGTCACCGGGAAACGCCTTGGCACAAAAGTCGTCATCGACATACACGGTATTGCCAACAACCAGCACTTCCACCGTGCGCTCCCCCTCCCCAAATTTAGCTTTTGCCATGGTAAACATGCATATTGTACGCTGTCAATGTAGGCCAAAGGCAACTTTAAAGCTGTTTTAAGAACTTTTTCAGACGGGAAGCGACTCGCGCCTGAGCCAGAGAGCCCTACACGTGCCGCTGCACGGCGGAGAAAGGCGAATCCACTACCCCTCAGGCATAATTCCTGAGCAAAATCAAGCAGAGCACACGGCTTTTTGCGCCACTTTAAGACGTAATCGGGATGTGGCGAGAGGCCAAATTCGGAAGTGCGGGGAAAACCAAAGGAATGCTGACCAGACCCCCGTTTTAGGCTTCCGCGACCTGCGGTTTTGATACAAAAAAACCGCGTTGTGCTCGAAGGTTTTCGATTTTTCCCCGCACTTCTGTAATTACATCTCTGGATCGAGGGCGCAGGCAATGGTGACGACATCCACGATAGCGCCCCCCTATGCCTGATACCAAAATCGTTCCATAGGGACCCGTTTCCCAATGGGATGATTCTTCACAAAGGGCATTAAGGCGCATGAGAACATGGTAGAGGCAAGCAAGCGCGCTTCCACGTTTTCGCCCATGGTGACCACGGTATAATCCAACGAGACAAGCAACGAACGGGAAAGGCAGCGCGGATGAACCTGGGCAGCGAGAGCGAGACCGTCGAGTTCAAGAAGTCCACTGGCGAGCATAAAGAAGCACTGCAAGCCATCAGCGCCATGCTGAACAAGCACGGCCGCGGCGAGCTCTACTTCGGCGTGAAGGACAACGGCGATGTCATCGGCCAGGATGTCAGCGACGCAACGCTGCGCCAGGTGACGTCGTGGGTGTCCGACAAGATCGAGCCCGCGGTGTTCCCGACGGTCGAGTGCCTCGACGCCGATGATGGGCTGCGATACATCAAAATTGCCTTCTCAGGTGCCGACGCCCCCTACTCCGCCGACGGACGCTACTTCACCCGCGTGGGGACTTCGAACAAAGCGCTGTCGGCCTCGGAGCTGAGCGCCATGGTCGTCAAGCGTGAGCGCGCCCGTAGCCCGTGGGACTCGCTGCCGTCCGGCAGGCCCGTCTCCGACGCCGACGAGCAGGCGGTGCGTGACTTCGTCGCGCGCGGCGGCAGGGCCGGACGCGTGGGCGGCGGGTTCGCCGGCGTGGAGGACACCTTGGCAAGGCTCGACCTCGTCGCGCCCGACGGCAGCCTAAGAAACGCCGCGGTGGAGCTGTTCTGCGAGGGATCCGACACCTACCCCAGGATGAAGCTGGGGCTTCTGGGCGGCAACACCAAGGCCAAGATCCTCGACCTGCGCCGCGAGAGCGGCACCATGCTCAAGCTGCTCGACTTCGCCGAGTACTTCGTGACGTCGAACATCAGGCGCGAGTTCGTCATCGGCGAGACGGGCATGTACCGCAAGGAGATCCCCGAGATCCCGGCCGAGGCCATCCGCGAGGCGGTTGCCAACGCGCTGTGCCACCGCGACTACACCACCGGCACCGCCGTCGAGGTCAACGTGTTCATGGACACCGTCCAGATCGTGAGCCCGGGCCTGTTCCCCGAGGGCGACTCGCCGCAAGAGCACCTAGACGGTACCGCGAGCGAGTTCGGCCTCCGAAACCCCGCGATCGCGCGCACCCTGTTCCGCGCCGGCGTCATCGAGCAGTACGGCACGGGCATACCGCGCATCAAGGAGGCCTGCGAGGCAGCCGGCGTGAGGTTCCGCTTCGAGCAGACCGTCAACAGCACCGTCGTCGTCTTCGAGCGTCCTGGGTTGCAGAAAGCGGCCTTCAGGAGAACCGCGGCCGACAACCGACCGCTCCTCAGCGAGCGCGAACGAGCAGCGATGGCAATTGCCGCCGCTCAGGGGAAAATCACGACCTCCGACCTCGCGCGGGAGTCCAATGTCGGTAGGAAAACGGCCTCGAAGACTCTGAAAGACCTTGCCGGTCGAGGCCTGTTGGAATGGGTAGGGAAAAGCCCGAAAGACCCGCACCAGTTCTACAGGATGCCAAGCGAAGTTTGAGGCTGCAGGTCCTAGCCGGGAAACAGGCCCATTGCGTTTGCTGCCCTCCCCCTGCTGGGCACTACTGAGTAATCTACTGGGCACTGCTGAGTAATCTACTGAGTAGTGCCCAAGCGCGAGTTGGCAAGTCCGCCGAAGCCCAGAGAAACGGCTCCGAAGAATATACTGACCGCTACTGACCGCTACTGACCGCTACTGACCGCTACTGACCGCTACTGACCGCTACTGACCGCTACTGACCGCTACTGACCGCTACTGACCGCTACTGACCGCTACTGACC
>DBFWDM010000256.1:0-6703 GCA_048484635.1 Collinsella sp. | reverse complement strand
GGTCCAGGTTCTCTCTGGTAAGGATCGCGGCAAGCAGGGCGTTGTCCTGCGTGCTCTCCCCGCCGAGAACAAGGTCGTTGTCGAGGGCGTTTCGGTCGTCAAGAAGGCCGTCAAGCCCAACGCTGCCAACCAGCAGGGCGGTATCGTTTCGCAGGAGGCTCCTATCGACGCCTCTAACGTCAATCTCGTCTGCCCCGAGTGCGGTAAGGTTACCCGCGTCGGTCACGAGAAGGACGGCAAGAACAAGCTGCGCGTCTGCAAGAAGTGCGGCCACAAGTTCTAAGCTGCCCGCAACATCAAGTTGCTAGCAAAGGCCCGGATGCCAAGGCACCCGGGCCTTTTTCTATCCCTACTCATTGGGGACAGACTTAAATGAGTGGCCGTTGATTGGCAGTCATTGGGGACAGACTTAAATGACTAGTCGTTGGGGACGTTCTTAAACGGCTAGTTGATGGGGACAGTCTTTAGATTTGTATATCTGGCCATCTGGGATAGGCTTCAACGAAAGCGGCACTTAGGGACTGTCCCTAGGTGCCGGCACATAGGGACGTTCCCTTTTTGCCGGCAGTTTGGGACGATCCTTTGATGTCTGATGCCCCCAGAGGGGTGAAGTAATACAGCTGGGTCTGTCTTTTAGGGCTTTGGTGTTCCGCCTCTTTATGCTTCACAAGGATCGTCGCATGCGCATTTACGCGCATAGCCTTGCGCGATAATGCGCATAGCCGCGCAAACATCTGCCAACTATGGCTAAATAATGACCGATAAGCAAATAAATACGCAAACACGAGCAGATACGCGCGCAATTGTGCGACTATAGGGTTGTTAGAAATGAAGGACTTCCGATGACTCAGGAGGCACATCATGGCAGATTCCAAACAGGCTCCGCTCGACGCCGAGGCAGCCGCAAAGGCGGCGTTTGCCTCGGTCCAGAATCAGCCGTTCCCAAACGACATCTTTACGGCTCCCGAGCTTTGCTGGGCAGTGATCGGGTGCGGTGTTATCGCCAACCAAATGGCCCAGTCCCTCGCGCTGGCCGGCCGCAAGCTTGCGGGCGTCGCCAACCGCACGCTGTCAAAGGCTCAAGCTTTTGCCGAGCAGTATGGCATCGAGAAGGTCTATGACACGGTCGAGGACCTCTATGCCGATCCGAACATTGACGCAGTCTATATCACCACGCCGCACAACACTCATATCACCTACCTGCGAGCCGCTCTGGCAGCTGGTAAGCACGTGCTCTGCGAAAAGGCCATTACCCTCAATTCCGCCGAGCTCGACGAGGCCCGCGCCATTGCCGACGAACATAACGTGATCCTCATGGACGCCACCACGGTGCTTCACATGCCCTTGTATCAGGAGCTGCGCCGCCGCATGGATGCCGGCGAGTTTGGCCGCATGAACCTCGCCCAACTCAATTTTGGTAGCTATAAGGAGTACGGCGACCTGACCAACCGCTTTTACAATCGCAACCTTGCCGGCGGCGCCATACTCGACATTGGCGTGTATGCCCTGTCCGTCATGCGTCTCTTTATGGCAAGCCAGCCCGCTGAGGTCGTTTCGCTGGGCAACAACTGCGAGACTGGCGTTGACGTCGCGGGTGGCATCGTCTGCCGAAATGCCGAGCAGCAGCTGGGCGTCGTGAGCCTTACGCTCCACTCCAAGCAGCCCAAGCGCTCGGTCATCAGTTTCGACAAGTGCTATATCGAGGTCAACGAGTATCCGCGCGCCGACCATGCGACCATTGTGTGGACTGTTGACGGTCGCCGTGAGGAGGTCCACGCTGGCACCGAGGCCTACGCACTGTGCTACGAGATGGCCGACCTGGAGAAGGCCGTCGCCGGCGATGATTCGAAGCGCGAGCTTCTGGGCTATGCTTCCGATGTTATGGAGCTTATGACCAAGCTCCGCGCCGATTGGGGAGTCGTGTACCCCGAGGAGGAGTAAGCGATGCTTGCGGAAGATAGGCTCAACGCGATCGTGTCGATGGTGCAGCAGGCCGGCTCGGTTACCGTGCCTGAGCTTGCTGAAGCCCTGGGCGTGACGGCGTCTACCATTCGGCGCGACCTGCAGGCGCTCGACCGTGCACACCGTATCGCCAAGGTGCACGGAGGCGCGACGAGTCTGGAGCGTGCGCACGTGACGCGCGACCTGACGATCAGCGAGCGCAGTGATCTCCATAACGATGACAAGGAGCGCATCTGCGCCCGTGCGGCGGCGCTTGTGGAGCCCGAGAGCTTTGTGTACATCGATTCAGGTTCGACGACGCTTAGGCTCATCGAGCATCTTCCGCGCCTTGAGGGCGTCACCTATGTGACCGATTCTGTGCTCCATGCTCAGCACCTCGCTCTGCGCGGCATGCGCACCGTGGTGCTGGGCGGCGAGCTCAAGCCCGAGACCGAAGCGCTCGTTGGCCCCGATGCCTTGGCAACCCTAGACCGCTACAACTTCAATTGCGGTTTTTGGGGTTCTAACGGCATTGCCGCCGAGCAGGGCTTCACCACACCGGATATCGAGGAAGCGCAGGTCAAGCGTATCTCGATGCGCCATACCGCCAAGCGCTTCGTAATCTCAGACGCCAGTAAATTTGGCATGGTGGCGTCCGTCAAGTTCGCGGACTTTCGCGATGCAACGATCATCACTGCGGGTGAGGTGCCAGCCAAGTACCGGGCAATGGACAACGTCATCACGGTCTAGCGACAGGGGACAGGACAAGGCCAAAACCACCACAAAGGTGCCTGTCCCCATTGTGGTGGTTAGCAACGGAAACCGAGTAGTTTTCTCAATAGAAAAGCGGCAACGTCCATCACGGGCGTTGCCGCTTTCGTTGTCTACCGGTTTTGTCTAAGTCTGTAACAACTGGACCGTTAAAAGTGGGCTAGGTGTTACAGATCGAGATACTTCCGAGCCGCGCCGTCCCTTTGTCTCAATTTGTAACATCTGGGACGGATTTTACCGAGTTACTGTTACGGATTGAGATTTTCCCTTGAGGGAGATTCGAATGTCTCGATCTGTAACAGATAGACCGGAAAATGGGTTCTAACTGTTACAGATCGAGACGTTTTGGGACCGTGGCTGGGCCATTGCGGCAAAACCACCGCGAAGGCGCCTGTCCCCATTGTGGTGGTTTAGGGCTCCCAGGGGCAGGGGGCTTCGATGTGGATGTGCTCGCCGGTTACGGGATGCGTGAAGGACACGCTGTGGGCGTGGAGCATCAGGCCGCAGGGGCGCGGCGTTCCGTACAGGTCGTCGCCAACCAGGGGATGGCGCTCGCTTGCCAGATGCACACGGATTTGGTGCTTGCGGCCGGTGAGCAACTCGACATCGATATACGAGCGCGTGGGCAGGCCACGACGGCTCTTAAGGCGTTTGAGCACCTTCACGCGCGTTTGAGACGGCTTGCCGCTGGCGCCGACGCGCATCTTTCGGCTGTCGTGACGGTCGCGGGCGATGGGCTTGTCGATGAGCTTTTCGTTCCAGTCGATCTTGCCCTCGGCGAGCGCTAGGTAGTGCTTTTCGAAAGCGTGGTCGATGACCATCTGGTCAAAAGCGGGCTGCGTCTGCTTGTCGAGCGAGAACAGCACCACGCCGGTGGTGTTGCGGTCCAGACGGTTGAGCGGCTGCATGTCAGTCGCGGCAAAGCCGTCGCCCATGGCCAGCAGCAGGTCGCTGGCGTAGTCGGTAAGCGTGCGCTCGCCGGTGCCGTCGCCGTGGACGATCATGCCGGCGGGCTTGTCGATGGCCATGAGCCAAGCGTCGCAGTAGAGGACTTGAGGTTCTTCGTTCACGTGTAAGCCTTTCGGTTAGCTGATTCCCACAAACATGCAGCCCGAGGTCGCCCCGCGTAGGCGGGCGGCGGGCTTGCGGCCGGCTTGAGCCGCCTCGACGGCGCGACGGACGCGAGCGACGGCACGGCCAATCTCATCGGCCTCGAGCAGGGTTCCGTCAACCATGAGACGACGCACGCCGGCATTGAGCAGCTGAGGAACCTGCGGTGTGAGGTCGATGGGGTAGGCATCGTACAGGCGAGAGCGGCCGTGGATGTCGGTGCGGACGGGCATGACCTTTCCGTCGATATTCTTGAGCGAGAGCTTGCGGGCACGCAGACGGCAGTTGACACAATCGTGGATGCAGCCGTTGGCAACCTGCAGAATGCAATGCTCGCTTGTCATGACGCGCGGGCGGCCAAAGACGGTGATGCCCAAAGCCGCGGGCGCGGCGGCACCGAGCGAGACAATCTCGTCGAGCGTGATTTCGGGCGAGAGCCAAAACGCACCGGCTCCGCGCTCGGCAAGCGCCTCCATGCAGGGCGTGTTGTGCACCGGCAGGCAAGAGCGAATTTCGGCCGTGGCGCCGGCCTGCGCGGCTACGGCGAGCTCGGAGATATTACCGACGGCGACGGTAGCTCCGGCATTGATCCAGGGATCGACGCGCTCGTGGTCGACGGCGCGGCAGACCTCGTCGAGTACGGGTACGATGCCCTGCTCAAACGCATCGGCGGGGGAGAGCTCGGCCGCATCGAGCGCATCGGTGGTCATGTAGATGCGCGTGGCGCCCTCGGCGCGAGCTGCCTCGGCGGCTTCGAGCGTGGTGACGGCGGCGCAGATCTGCGGCTCATCGCGGTAATGCTCGGGCATAGCGCGCGTACATTTGTCGAGCACCGGAATCTCGAGAGTTTTCGCGCGCTCCTCGTACGGCGCCAGAATGGCCTCTTCCAGCGCCTTGCAAGCGGCGGCGCGCACCTTGTGAACGGCGGAGAAGCCCATGCCGCAGCCGGCGTCAAGCGAAACGTCAAAGCTCGCTGCCTCAAAGGGCGAGGAGCCCATGCGGCCCACATGCTCAACCAGGTCTGCCGCCTCGACGGCGCGGGTCTTGGCGGCCTCGACGGTGAAGCCTGTGGCGGTGGTGGTGAGCGCGGGGCTGTCACAGCAGGTGAGTGTGACGGTAAACGGCTCGCCCAGGCGCGCCACGACGGACGCATCAACAGCTCGGCGGCGCAGCACATCGCGCTTGAGCGCGGCGCCGGCGGCGTCGATGGCACGCTGGCTGCGAATCACGCGGACGCGGCAGCCCTCGGGCATGCTGCGGGGTACGCGACATTCGATGATGTCGCCTGCGGCGGCATCATCGGCAGCAATGGTGGTCAGGAACTGGTCAAACTCGTTATCGTGGCGAAGCTCCAGCAGGTCGCCTTTGCCCACGGGCTCAAACAGCTCAATGCGGGCGATGGCGGCGCGGCGACGGCGGTCGTCGGGCTTGAGACCGCGCACATCGCGGTTGGCCGGGCGGCTGCCCAGCACCGTGCCCACGATCTGGCCGCGGTTGTTGGAACGCTCGTAGCTCATCATTTCGTCGCCCGAGGTGCCGTCCTGATAGGCGTGCGTAAAGTCGCGGTTGAAGCAGCGCTTGAGCTGGCGCTGGCGGGCGGCTTCCTCGTCCTTGGCAACGGTGGCTCCGGATAGCATGTCGTCAATTTCGTGACGATATACATCAACGATGGAGTACACGTAATCGGGCGCCTTCATGCGGCCCTCGAGCTTGAGCGACGCGGCGCCGGCGTCATACAGACGGCGAACAAGCTGTGAAGTGTTGGTGTCACGCGGGCATAGCGCACGCTCGCGGCCGGCGGGGGAGAGTGCGCGACCGTTCTCGTCGATCAGCTTGTAGGGCAGGCGGCAGGGCTGGGCGCACATGCCACGGTTGGCCGATCGTCCCGCCATGGCAAAGCTCGAAAGCAGGCACAGGCCCGAGTAGCAAAAGCAGATGGCACCATGGCTAAAGACCTCAAGGTCCACATCGGGCGCGGCATCGTGAATGGCGGCAATCTCGTCGATGGAAAGCTCGCGCGAGAGGGTCACACGGTCGGCGCCCTGCTCGCGGCACCAAAGGGTTCCGCGGTCGTCGTGGATGTTTGCTTGGGTTGAGATGTGCGTCTCGATGCCGGGCATCGTGCGCTTGACCTCAAAGAACAGGCCCCAGTCCTGGATGATGAAGGCATCGGCGCCCAGCGTGGAGCAGCGATGGATGAGTTGCAGCGCATCGCTCATCTCGGACTGCTTGATGACGATGTTGACCGTGACGTAGACGCGCGACCCGGCTAGATGTGCGGCGCGGCAGGCTTGCTCAAAGGCCTCGTCGGTAAAGTTGGTGGCCTTGCGGCGGGCGTTGAAGCTGCCCATGCCGCAGTAGATGGCGTCTGCCCCTGCGGCGAGTGCGGCGGCAAAGGGCTCGGGCCCTCCGGCGGGCGCCAAAAGCTCGGGTCTGCGGTTGGTGGTTCGACTGGCGGTTGCGGTCATATCCTGCCTTTCAAAATGCTCAGATACTCAAAAGTATAGTGGTGCTGTTGCGGCGGGCGATGCCCGTGCTCCAAGCGGGATAAAGTCTTCAGCAGTCCTTGCAGCAAAAATGACCCGTTTCCCTCCGTCCCCTATGGATTACCTGATCCGATGGGGACGGAGGGAAACGGATCATTTTGAGCTTCACCGTCCGGTCGTGCCGTTCAGCGGCCGACAGGTGCCGTTGGGCGATAAATTATTCTCGCAACGTGATAATAATCTTGCATCGCGCGGAAACCTTGAGTACTATCCCAAATCAAGCGCGGTGTTCAGACCGAATTGTGCCTCCCGGTGCGAACGCCGCGCTCACGCTCTCTATCTGATCGTAAGGAGAAAAACATGAGCAAGACCGTCGTGTCTTCCGATAACGCACC
>DBFWDM010000255.1:0-2459 GCA_048484635.1 Collinsella sp. | reverse complement strand
TTTGGCGATATCGACCTTGATCAGCTGGGCGAGTAACTATTGTTAGTGCTATACTAACAATAACGATTACTGATTAGCGCGCCGGTTTCGGCCGGCGCCTATTAATCGAAGGAGACACATTATGAAGGTTTCTGAAGTTTCTGAGACTCAGGCCGATAACCTGGTCCACATGCTCGACGCTTACGCCGAGAAGGGTGGCCACCACCTGAACATCAACGTCTTCAACCGTGAGACGCTGCTTGACGCTCAGGCTCACCCCGAGAAGTACCCGCAGCTGACCATCCGCGTTTCCGGCTATGCCGTGAATTTCCACACGCTCACCAAGGAGCAGCAGGACGAGGTCATTGCGCGTACCTTCCACGACAAGTTCTAAAGGGACTCAACTCCCACCGGAGACCCGGTAAGGCCTACGCACTTTGCCTCTCAAACGTCCTCGCCGCTTCGCGGCTGCGGAATGTTTGCGAGACAAAGTGCTCCCGGCCTTGCCGGGTCTCCTGCGTTGTCGTCCTTTAGGGAACCACGCTAAATTAAATTGGTGTCCTCGGACATGCAAAGAGGCTCGCTGCGCACTTCGTGCGGCGAGCCTCTTTGCGTCCTGCGGAATGTTTTGGGAGGTAGCCCAAACAGCCCCGGTGGGGGTCCTGTGTAGTCACCCTTTAGGCGGAACTCTCCTAATTATTTGGATGAGTCGTTTACTTACTTGTACTGTTACCGTCATCCCGCTGTTGTTGGGGTATGCTTTGTTCGTATGTAAACGTATGACATGTTGATGGGGGAGGGTGCTATGGCTCGCGAGAGTGCTCGTTCTAAGGATACGGCTAAGCCTGGCATCAAGGAAGTTGCGGCGGTGGCGGGGGTTTCGCCTACTACGGTATCTCGTGTGCTTAATAATCGTGGCTATATTAGCCAAGAGACCCGCGATAAGGTCCATGCCGCGATGAAGCGCATCAACTATACGCCCAACGATATCGCTCGTGCCATGCTCAACGGTCGCCTGAATCTTATCGGTATGATCGTCCCCTATGTCAGCAGTCCGTTTCATGCCCAAGTGGTTCAAGTCATTGAGCATACCCTGGCCGAAAACGGTTTTAAGATGCTGCTGTGCAATAGCGCCAATCGACCCGAGCTTGAGCGCTCTTATATCGACATGCTTCGACGCAATATGGTTGATGGCGTCATCGTCAACTCGCTTAATATCGGTGCCGAGGCGTATGCCGAGATGGGCTTGAGTCTGGTTGGTATCGACTGCGACCTTGGCGAAGCCTCTGTTCAGATTGCGAGCGACAGCTATAGCATCGGCGAACTTGCCACGCGTCGCCTGATCGATGACGGATGTTCACGCATCCTGTGCCTGCGCAGCAATAGCCGCATGCGCATGCCTGCCAATAAGCGTACCGATGCCTACCTCGATGTTGTTGAGCAGGCCGGTTTGCCCGCGCTTGTCCGTGAGGTCGAGTTCGTTAAGCCCGACGACGAAAAGAGTGCGGTCGTTGCGAAGATCCTCGATGAGAACCCCGATATTGACGGCATCTTTGCGGGAGACGACACGATGGCGGCTATCTGTCTTAACGTGATGAAGCAGCGCGGCTTGAGCGCTCCGGGCGATATTAAGGTCGTGGGCGCGGATGGTGCCCGCCGCACTATGACGTTTATGCCTGACTTAACAACCGTACGCCAAGATATCGATCGCATCGGAGAGCTCGCGGCGCAATCCATCATTGCTCTTATTAACGGCGAAAAGCCCGAATCGAATATCAAGCTCCCCGTTGAACTCATTGAGGGTAAAACCGCGTAGTTCATCCCGTGCCAAAAGAATTCCTCAAACACCTCTGATGACCGTTCGCCGGCATATGTCAACCGTTTGCCGACGACTGGAACTGCGAAAAGACGTATTGGTGTGAAAACGTTTGACATATGAAAACGATTGACATATCTTGCAGTTGTACCGAGTTAGTATCTCGTGAGAAAGGAAGTCTCGGATGCACAAGGTGTATTACCAGCCTGAGGGAATTTGGGTAGGCGACATCATGCCGTACGGCGAGGACGGCACGTTCTATCTCTATCATCAGCGTGACACGCGAAACCCCGGACCTTTCGGAGAGCCGTTTGGCTGGGCACTCGCGACAACCAAGGACTTCGTCAATTACAAAGACTTTGGCGAGAGCCTTGAGCGTGGCGGCGACGAGGAAGTCGACCAGTATGTTTATGCCGGCACGGTGTTTAAGGTGGGCGACAAGTACCATGCGCTCTACACTGGTTGCAATCGCGATAAGGTCAAGGCACGCTTGATGAAGCAGGTTCTTCTTCACGCAACGAGTGACGACGCCGTCAAGTGGGAGAAGAACATCGCCGAGACGCTGCTTCCGCCCCAGGAGGGTTACGATGACCGCAACTGGCGCGATCCCTTTGTGCTTTGGGATGAGGAGAACGAAGAGTACATGCTCATCCTCGGCACGCGT
>DBFWDM010000254.1:0-1969 GCA_048484635.1 Collinsella sp. | reverse complement strand
TGTGCTCTTCTTAAATCATGCATTGTAGCAGTCAAAGTGCGTTAAGATACTTCCCCAGTATTGGGCGCCCAAGGTTGGGCTGGGTCCTACGAGGCCTGCAGCCGACCGGTCGCATGGAAAAAGGAGAAACATGGCTACGTTCTTTCCCGGTGAGTCCCACACGTTTTCGGAGTATCTGCTGGTTCCTGGTTACTCGTCCTCGCAGTGCATCCCCAACAACGTCTCTCTTAAGACGCCGCTGACCCGCTTTAAGCGCGGTGAGAAGCCGGCAATCACCCTGAACATCCCCATGGTTTCCGCCATCATGCAGTCCGTCTCGGGCGTCGACATGGGTGTCGCGCTCGCTACCGAGGGTGGCCTGTCCTTCATCTATGGTTCCCAGAGCGCCGAGTCCGAGGCCGCTATGGTCAAGGCCGTCAAGGATCACAAGGCCGGCTTCGTTCAGTCCGATTCCACGCTGACCCCCGACATGACCATGGAGCAGGTCATCGAGCTCAAGGAGAAGACTGGTCACTCCACCATGCCGGTTACCGACGACGGCACTCCCAAGGGTAAGCTCCTGGGTATCGTCACCAGCCGTGACTATCGCCCCAGCCGCGATGACCACCAGACGAAGGTCTCCGAGTTCATGACCCCGCGTGAGCAGCTCATCGTGGGCGACAAGAACATCAGCCTCAAGGTTGCCAACGACGTCATCTGGGACAACAAGCTCAACGCTCTGCCTATCGTCGACGACAATGATCACCTTATGGGCATCGTTTTCCGCAAGGACTACGATAGCCATAAGACCAACCCCAACGAGCTGCTCGACGGCGATAAGCGCTACATGGTCGGTGCCGGCATCAACACCCGCGACTATGCCGAGCGCGTGCCGCTGCTCATCGAGGCCGGCGCCGATGTCCTGTGCATCGACTCTTCCGAGGGCTTCAGCGAGTGGCAGAAGCGCACCATCGAGTGGATCCGCGCTAACTACGGCGAGGACGTCAAGGTCGGTGCCGGCAACGTTGTCGACGCCGAGGGCTTCCGCTTCCTGGCCGACTGCGGTGCCGACTTTATCAAGGTCGGTATCGGCGGCGGTTCCATCTGCATTACCCGTGAGACCAAGGGCATCGGCCGTGGCCAGGCCACCGCGCTGATCGATGTTTGCCGCGCCCGCGACGAGTACTACGAGGAGACCGGCGTCTACGTGCCCGTGTGCTCCGATGGCGGTATCGTCTACGACTACCACATGACGCTCGCCCTTGCCATGGGTGCCGACTTTATGATGCTGGGCCGCTACTTCGCCCGCTTTGACGAGAGCCCGACCGAGCGCGTCAACGTCAACGGCCAGTACATGAAGGAGTACTGGGGCGAGGGTTCCGCGCGTGCCCGCAACTGGCAGCGCTACGACCTGGGCGGCGCCGCGAAGCTCAGCTTCGTCGAGGGCGTCGACTCCTACGTCCCGTACGCCGGCTCCCTCAAGGACGGCGTGGGCGGCACGCTCTACAAGGTCAAGTCCACGATGTGCAACTGCGGTGCCCTCTCGATCCCCGAGCTCCAGGAAAAGGCACGCCTTACTCTGGTGAGCTCGACCTCCATCGTCGAAGGCGGCGCCCACGATGTTGTCGTCAAGGATTCCCAGCAGAGCGTTTCCTATCGATAAGCGGCTTTCCCAAGCACCGCACCTTTCCGTTCAAACCGTCGCTCGCGTACCAAAGTACGCGTCGCTCCTCTTTCACGGCAATCTGCGGCACTTGGAAAACCCGGCCATGCTTGGACGGGTAACAAATAGCGGTTGATTCACAACCACGTTATTTAGATAAAGCGAGATGCCTGCAAGTCGCAGGCATCTCGCTTGTTGTATTTGCTATCATCAGTCAAGTTAACCTTAGGGTCGGTCGGCTTGGCTTTGTTCGCTACAAGTTCCGCACGCAAAGAAGAGCACTTAATGTGCTCTTCGTCTTGCGCAGGACTGTCCGCAGTAGCGAAC
>DBFWDM010000253.1:0-24129 GCA_048484635.1 Collinsella sp. | reverse complement strand
AGGCGTCGTGTCGGTCGCGTCGATCGCCTGCGCGGCGCGCTTTCTCTCCGAGAACCCGGGTCGCGCGCTTCTCACGACGGGGAGCAAGGAGCTTGCTCCCTACACGCGCGTCGCCGATTTCGCGGAGCGCTTCTTCGTGCGTGTGCTCCCGCTGCCCGGTGCTATAACGAAGTGCATCGACGCGGGGTTTTCGCCGTCGCACGTCATCGGCATGCAGGGGCCCTTCACCCGCGAGCTCAACGAGGCGATGCTTCGGCAGGTGGGCGCCCAGTGGCTTGTGACCAAGGACTCGGGAACCGTAGGCGGCACGGCCGAGAAGATCGCCTCCGCGCGCGACGTGGGAGCGCGCTGTATCGTGGTCGCCCGTCCCGCCGAGGGAGGCGGGGCCCTTTCGCTTAGGGAAGTGGAAGACGCGCTCTTACGGGAGTTCGCGCGCTAGGCGCTCTAATTCACCGCAACTTGTTGGTGGTGGCTTACTGGTAGCGTAGGCACTCCACCGGGTCGAGCTTTGCCGCGCGGCGAGCGGGGTAGTAGCCAAAGATTACGCCGATTCCGACGGAGACGGCGAAGGCCAGCAGCACGGTGGCGATTGAAAAACTCGGTGTGATTTGCCCGCTGGCACCGAGCTCGCCAAGAATCCCGGATCCGGAGGCAAACATCGCGAGGCCCCATGCCAGCAGATAGCCAATCAGGACACCTAGCAGTCCGCCGGTGACGCACAACGCCGAGGACTCGGCCAAAAACTGGGCGGTGATATCGCGACGACTGGCGCCCAGAGCACGGCGGATGCCGATCTCGCGGATGCGCTCAGTCACGTTGGTGAGCATCATGTTCATAATGCCGATACCGCCGACAAGCAGCGAGATACTGGCGACAGCACCCATGATGAGTGAGAACGCGCCCATAAAGGAGTTGAGCGCATCGATGGCGCTTTTCATGGAGGTCGCTGATACACTGTCATACTCATCATCCTCCGCGATGCCCTTCATCGTGCACACCTTGGACTCGATGGTCTTACAAAGCTCGTCCATGTCCGTGCCCTCGGCGGCAAGTGCCGTCACGCTGAGGAATGAGGGATTCTCGTCGCCAAACAGGCCTGAGATGGTTTCGCGCGGCATATACAGCGTGAGCGAGCCCATGGAGTCGTTGCCGCCATCAATCACACCTACAATCTGCACCTCGCCGTTGGACACCTTGATGGTTTTCCCCAGCGCATCCTGTTCGTTGCCGTAAAGCTGATCGGCGCCGCCGCGGCTGATGAGCGCCACGCGCGAGCCTGATTGGGACTCGGCCTGGGAATAGGTGCGCCCCGCAACGAGCTTGCTGGCCCCCACGGCGTCGAGCATGTCGCTATCGACACCCTGTGCCATGACGGTATAGCTTTTATCGCCGGTCTTATACTCGGTATACGCGCTGTCGACAATGCCGATCTGCTCTATCTGCGGCACCAGTTTTTGAAGCTTCTCGATGTCGGACTCGGTGAGTTCTTGCGACGAATAGATTTGCACCATGCGTGCCGCATTGAGGCCCAGACTGTTGACCAGGCTGTTTTGGATGCCGCCGATGAGCGAAGTCATGGCGATAACCGAGGCGATGCCGATGACAATGCCCAGGATGGTGAGCAGGATGCGCCCCTTGTTGGCTTCGAGCGAGTGAAGGGCTTCCTGGATGAGATCGCGGGCGCTCATGCCATCTCTCCTTTCGGCGGGTTGGCGGAGGCGGAAATCCTGGGCAGGCTATCCACGGCGCTGCGCAGGGTCCGCGGTGCATGTGGAATATACGCGCCATCGTGAATGCGACCGTCGCGGATGGTCACGGCACGGTCGGCCTCGGCGGCGATGCCGGGGTCGTGTGTGATAAGCACGATGGTTTTGCCGCGCTTCTGGAGCTTATGGAAGGTTTCCATCACAAGCGCTCCGGTAGCGGAGTCCAGGTTTCCCGTCGGCTCGTCGGCCAGAATGATGGGCGGGTCATTGACGAGGGCGCGCGCGATTGCGACGCGCTGCATCTGGCCGCCCGAGAGCTCGGATATGCGGTGGTCCCAGTGGTCGACGGGCAGCGTGACAGCCTGCAGCGCGTGCACGGCGCGCATTTCGCGCTGGCTACGGGGCACATTGGTGTAGGCCAGCGGCAGCATCACATTTTCGATAACCGACAGGCGCGGCAGCAGGTTGAAGCTCTGAAAGACAAAGCCAATGCTCAGGGCGCGAACTTCGGTGAGCTCCTCATCATCGAGCTCGGCCACGTTGAGCCCTTGCAGGTAGTAGTCGCCCGCCGTCGGCTTATCCAGACAGCCTAGGATGTTCATGAGCGTCGACTTGCCCGAGCCCGAGGGGCCGGTGATAGCGACGAATTCGCCGGGATTTACCGCCAGGCTCACGTTGTGCAGGATGTGGGCGCACCCCGCCTCGCTCTCAAAGATGCGGTGCACGTTGCGGATGTCGATAACGGGACGCATTACATGCCCTCGTCGGCAGACATACTGCCCGAATCCGCACCGTAGCCGCCGTCAGCCGTTGCGTCCGCTCCGGTGTCCATGACGAGGGTGTCGCCATCGCGCAGCTTGGTAACCGGAACGTTGGGGTTGATCTCGTTGCCCTGGTCGTCGCGCTTAACCTGTGTCTTGCCGACTACGGCTTCGTTGTCGTTTTGCGTCACGACGGTCACCTTCACGCGATGGGTTTGCTTGCCCTCGTCATCGGTTGCGACGTTGACGTAATAGTGTTCGCCGTCTTCGGTCATGAGCGCCATCGTCGGCACCATCACCACGTCGTCGAGCTGCTCGGTCACCACCGAGACCTCGGCCGTCATGCCCGGCTTCAGGCGCGCGTCGGGCGCCTCGATGAGAATGTCGACGTTAAAGGTCACGCTGCCGCCGCCACCGTTGGCGGCGTCGGAGTTTGCCACCGACGCGATAGCCGTGACGGTGCCCTGGCTCACGATATCGGGAAACGCGGGATACGTGACGTTGGCGCTCTGCCCAACGGCGATCTTGGCGATGTCCTTTTCGCCCACCTGCACGGTCACCTTCATCTTAGATAGGTCGGCGATCTGCATGCACTGCTTGCCGCCGCTCGTATCGCTTTCGCCCATGATCATGCCGCCTGTAACCGTGGCGCCCACTTTGGCATTGAGCTCCACGATGCTACCCGAGCTCGGGGCCGTGACCGTGCGACTGGAGGCCTTGGCGTTCGCCTGGTCGAGGTTTGCCTGGGCTGATGCGAGGCTGCGCTGCGCGGCCGATACGGCGTTCGTGTCCACTGATGCGGCGGAGACGCCAGCCGCTGCGGAAGCTCCCTCGACGTCCGTCGTTGGGGTGGCCTGCGCAGCAGCTGCGGCTTTCTGCGCGTTGGCGAGGTCTTCTTGAGCGGCAGCAACTGCACGCTGCGCCTCGGCAACGTTGCGATCGAGCTCGTCGTTTTTAATGGTCATAAGCACGTCGTCCTCGTTGACGGATTGGCCTGCCTGCACGTTGATAGAATCGACCGTGCCGTCGACAGAAGGGGAGACCACTGAGGACGAAATGGGTTTGAGCTGGCCTTTCGCCTCGACCGTTGTGGTAAACGTGCCCTCGGTCACCATGTCGGTCACAGGACCGCTAGCGCCCTGTGGCTGCACATTGATAACAAGGGTTGCAACAATGGCAATGAGCGCGACGGCACCCACGACGCCGGCGGCAATACCGCGACGAATCAGCTTTTTGCGTCGGCGTTCGGCGCGCTTTGCCTTGAGCTTGGCATATGCCTCTTCATCGGAAATCTCGGCCGTATCGTTCGCGCGTCCGCTCTGCTTGTCGGCATGTACGTTTGTAATCAGAGGAAACGTTTCGGTGGCACCTTCGGGCGTGCGCTCGGTATCATCTGGGCCCGGGGTGATCGTGGGGACATTCGGCATAGCGTCTCCTTTATAGAAAGAACCTCGATAATTATATGCGCCCACCGGTTGGGGCGGGCGCATAGGACGGTTTCTTTCGGAACTGTTAGATTGGTCGCAGCGGTTCCACGTTGTAGGAATGCGCGCGTTGCACTACGAGTGGACAACCACGCACAGGCCGACTTTGATGCAATCGTGCAGTGCCTTGGCGTCGGCCAGGCGCAGGTTGATGCAACCGTGGCTGCCGCACCACTTGTACGACTCGGCGTTATCGAAGCTCTTGTCGTTTTGCCAGGTGGCGTCGTGGAAGCCGATCATGTTGCCCTCAAACGGCATCCAGTAGCTCACCGGGCTCTCATATTTGGGTTTACCGGTCTCGGGGTCCTTGGCTCCGATCAGGGTGCTGCCGCCGTCGTTGCTGTTGATTTGCCACACACCCTCGGGGGTGGCGTCTTCGCCCGGTTTGCCGGAAATAAAGTTGGCCTCCCACACGATATTGCCGCTCTCGTCATAGTAGCGCGCGTGCTGCTCGGACAGGTCGACGTCGATATACGCCTTCCAGTCGGGCTCTCCCTTTGCGGTAAAGGTGTCGGCCTTCTGGGAGTACTTGATCTCGATCTCGCCGGTCTGCTTGTTGTTAATGGCGTCCTCGACCTGCTTGGCGAGCGAGCTGCTGTCGATGGACCAACCAAAGTCGCCGCCTTCGACGGCGCACTGCTTGCCATCGGCGCGCGTCCACCAACGAGTGGAGCCCACGGTATTAAAGCCGTTGGCGAGTTCGGCTGCCCAGCTGCTGATCTGCGAAGTATCGAGCGTGGGGTTGGCGGGATCGGCAAAGCTGATCCACTGCAACACGGAGCTGCCATCAACCTTGCCGGCATCCTCGCCGTTGAGCTTGAGGGTCACGTTGACGCCCAGGAAGTTGTTGGCGGCATCGCATGCGGCCTGAATCTGATCATCGGTCAGCGTTCCATTGAGCGGCTCATAGGCATCGTTGCCGAGCTTGGAAAGATCTACGGTCTCGGCCAGCGAGGCAAGCTCGAGCTCGGCATACTTAATGACATGCTCGCGGTTGAGTTTTTCGTTGGAGCGCGCCTTCTCGACGGTAAACTTGCCCGCTTGCTCGTCATAGGAGCTATTGGCCTCGAACGTGCCCGAACGCCCCTCGTTAAACTCGTCGATGGCGGCGCCCAGATCCTTCTCAAACTTCTTTTGGTCAAAGGTGTCGGAAAGCATGGACAGGTCGACGTCTTGATCAAGATCGACTTCGTTGGAGGTAGCGGTTGTTTTGGTCTTGCCGCTTAAGGATTCCACAAGGCGGACTGGCCATACAAAGGCCTCGTTGTGGCTGATGATCTCTTTTGCAGCAGCTTCACCGTCGACGATGGGTTCATCGGACTCGGGCTGATAGGTCCAGCTAAAGTCATCTCCTGTTACGGCGAGCTTATAGTGTTTCCATGCCGAATTGACCTTGGTGGCGGCAGACAAAGCGTTGGAGAACGAGACATCGACGCCGGCGATGGTGGTGTTGGGGTAGGCTACCTGCGAAAATGCTACGACGCCTACGATATAGACAATGACGATTAGACTCAGGACGACAAAGAGCGTCGTCTTTTTGCCCGACTTATTGTTGCCGGCGGGTTTGCGCGCGGGGCCACGATCGCCTCGAGCGTGCGTGGGGGGCTGCTTGGGCGCATTGCCGTTTGCCTGGCGCTGCTGACGTTGTTGACGCTGCTGTCGCTGTTGGTTCGGGCGTTGGGAAGCGTTTGCTGCACTACGCTGCTGACCGTGGCTCGGCGCGATAGGACGCGGCGACTGAACGCCGCCGGTGTGCCAGCTCGGCTGCTGCGGATCGGGAATCAGTTGAGTTCGATCGTTTTGCGACATCGTATGCATATCCTTCGATTTTCGCCTTGCGGTTCATCGTGTTTTTACTGGGCTTGCATTATAGCGATTGCCCTGCTGTTTGTGGTACGGAAACGGTGGCATTCAAAAGAGGTGGGACATTTGTCCCACCTTTGAGTCGTTCTTTGCCGCTATCCGCACACACCGCATTTTGCACAGGCCGAAAGTGCGGCCGGAGCCTGCGCGATGCCACCCTTTGCCGTCTCGCGCAGCGTGGCCGGTAAAGCGTGGCCCACCGAGAGCATGACGTGTGCCATCTGGTCAAACGGTACCAGGCTCTTAATGCCGGCGAGGGCGAGTTGTGCCGAGCTAAAGGCCGCAGCCACGCCGATGGCGTTACGGTTTTGGCAGGGCACCTCCACGAGGCCGCCTACAGGATCGCAGACCAGGCCCAGCAGGTTGCTCAGCGCGATGGAACTGGCGTCGAGCGCCTGCTCGGGCGTGCCGCCGAGCATCTGCACCAGTGCGGCGGCTGCCATGGCGGCGGCGCTTCCCACCTCGGCTTGGCAGCCGCCCTCGGCGCCGGCAACGCAGGCGCTTGTGGTGAGGTTGAGGCCGATGGCGGCTGCGCAGTAGAGCGCGTCCATGACTTGCTCGTCGTCGAGCTGCAGGCGATCGGCAAGCGCCAGCACGCAGCCGGGCACAACACCCGCGGACCCTGCCGTGGGGGCGGCGACAATCACGCCCATGGTAGCGGAGCGCTCGAGCACGGCCATGGCGCGGGCAACGGCGTCGGTCTGGACGGCGCCCATCAGGTTTGCACTCAAATCGTTGCAGCGGGTTGCTTCGACGAGCTTGGCCTCGCCGCCGATAAGCCCGCCGAGCGAGCGTTGCGGATTGGCGATGGGGGCCGTGGTCTCCTCGCGCATGACGTCGAGCACGCGGCGCATGGCGGCGACGGCGTGGGCCTCGCCGGTCAGACGCGCCTCGCGAACGGCCATGACGGCGCCGATGCTGAGCCCCAGTTCCTCGCACGCATCGAGCAGCTGCTCGCCGTCGTCGAAGATCTCCATGGCCGAGACGCCGGGGGAGAGCGACGAGGCCGAGCCTGGGAGCTCGATAAACGTTGCGTAATCGACATTGTCGAGCTTGCGCAGCATGGGGACGACGGTGTCGTCGGGCGCGCCGTCGGTCTCAAAGACGGAGTAGGCCTGGCCGCCTACTTCGGTGCGGTAGGTGCGGCAGAAGGCGATGTTCACGTGTGCGTAGGCGAGCAGGTTGGTGAGCGCGGCGAGTACACCGGGGACGTCCTTGTGCGCCACGAAGAGCGTGGAGTACATGCCCGAGATGTCGACGCCGACGCCGTTAATGCGGCTGATGCGCATCTTGCCGCCGCCCAGGCTCTCGCCGCGAACCTGTGCCGTGGCGCCCGTGTCGTCGACCATGTCGATGTCGACGGTGTTGGGGTGGATGGAGGCGTCGTCGCCCTTGATGTCAAAGTGATATTCGAGGCCCTGCTCGCGCGCGAGGTCGAAGGCCCGCTTGATGTTCTCGTCATCGGTGTCGAGGCCCAGGATGCCCGCGACGAGCGCACGGTCGGTGCCGTGGCCGCGGTAGGTGTGGGCGAAGGAGTTCCACAGGCCAAAGGTGACTTTGGTGATGCGGCCTTCCAGCAGGCTGGCGGCAACTTGGGCGCAGCGCAGGGCGCCGGCGGTGTGCGACGAGCTGGGGCCGACCATGACGGGGCCCAAGATCTCGAATGCCGAGGTCGTAGCTAGTGTTTGCGGCTTGCCTGCCATGGATGCTCCTTATCTATCCCGTCGTCCCGAGGGGCGGGGCATAAGGTCGCCTGCTCGGACAGTCCTGCTCGCACGGAGGCCACATTAAGTGGCCTCCGGCTCGTGCGGAACTCGCGATCGACCTTATGCCCCGCCCCTCGGGACTAAGGATACATGGTTGGAGTTGCTATACTGCAAAATTTATCGGCCTGTGACCTATTCCATGTCCCAGGTCGGCTCATCTTCGCTACCGGTTAAATAAAAAAGAAGTACCGGTTGGAACCGGTACTTCTTTTGAAAGTGCATATGTTGTTGTGACCTTAGCGGTTCTTAATTACAGGCCGCAGGCTGCTTTGAGTTCTTCGACTCGGTCGGTTTTCTCCCAGGTGAAGTCGGCGTCTTCTCGGCCGAAGTGACCGTAGGCTGCCGTCTTTTCGTAGATGGGGCGGCGCAGGTCCAGGTCGCGGATGATTGCGCCCGGGCGCAGGTCGAAGGTCTTCTCTACGGCCTCGACGATCTTGTCCTCGGCAACATGTGCGGTACCGAAGGTGTCGACCATGATTGAGAGGGGCTTGGAAACGCCGATGGCGTAGGCAAGCTCGACTTCGCAGCGGTCGGCCAGACCGGCGGCGACCACGTTCTTGGCGACCCAGCGCGCGGCATACGCGGCGGAGCGGTCGACCTTGGTGCAGTCCTTGCCGCTAAAGGCACCGCCGCCGTGACGGCCGTAGCCGCCGTAGGTGTCGACGATGATCTTGCGGCCGGTGAGGCCCGTGTCGCCCATGGGGCCGCCCACGACAAAGCGACCGGTGGGGTTCACGTAGATGTCGGCGTTGTCCCACGGCATGTTCTCGGCGGCCATGACCGGGGTGATGACGTGCTCGATGAGGTCGGCCTTGATCTTGCCCATGTCCTCGATCTCGGCAGCGTGCTGCGTGGAGATGACGATGGTCGTGACCTCGACGGGCTTGCCTTCCTCGTAGCGCACGGTGACCTGGGTCTTGCCGTCGGGACGCAGATAGGCGAGGGTGCCGTCGTGACGCACGGCGGCCAGGCGCTCGGCTAGGCGACTCGCCAGGTAGTGCGGCATGGGCATGAGGGTCTTGGTCTCGTTGGAGGCATAACCGAACATCATGCCCTGGTCGCCGGCACCGATCAGGTCGATCGGGTCGGTGGTAGCGCCGGTCTGGATCTCGAAGGACTCGTCGACGCCCTGGGCGATATCGGGCGACTGCTCGTGGATGAGGCTCATGACGCCGCAGGTGTCGCAGTCAAAACCGAACTTGGCACGGTTGTAGCCAATGCGGCGGATAACGCCGCGGGCGATTTCCTGTACGTCGACGTAGGCCTGGGTGCGAATCTCGCCGGCGACGATGACGGTGCCGGTGGTTACGAGGGTCTCGCAGGCGCAGCGGACGTTCTCCACGTTGGCAGGCACGCCGTTGGGGGCGATGTAGCCCTGCTCCTGGAGCTCTATTTCTTTGGCGAGGATTGCGTCGAGGACGGCGTCGCTGATCTGGTCGGCGATCTTATCGGGATGACCTTCGGTCACCGACTCCGACGTAAAAACAAAGGACCCGTGTTGGGGCGGGATGGAACGAAGTTCTTCTGACATGATTGTCCTTTCAAAAACGTGTCCCGGCGACCGTTACCATTCCGCCGGGCTCTCTATGCAAGGGCTCATCATAGCGCGTAAATCAAACATTCACACCCTTTCCGCACCTACTCATTGGGGACAGACATAAATGACCAGCCTTAAACTAAGAACGTCTCCAACGACTGGTCATTTAAGTCTGTCCCCAATGAGTAGGTCGGTGCCCTTTGTGCGGAGGTTGCTTTGATGCTTTATACTGGTGCGGTTAGACATCCATCCTGCAATCGAGGAGATTTCCATGGCATCAGACGTTCGCGTCCGCTTTGCACCCTCACCGACGGGCAAGCTGCACATTGGCGGCGCCCGCACCGCTATCTATAACTGGGCTTTCGCCCGTGCTAACGGCGGCACGTTCATCCTGCGCATCGACGACACCGACCCCACCCGCTCCACCGACGAGAACACGCAGATCATCCTGCGCGCCATGCGTTGGCTGGGCCTGGACTGGGACGAGGGTCCCGAGGTGGGCGGCGATTTTGGCCCCTACGCCCAGACCGAGCGCTTGGACCTGTACAAGCAGGCCGCCCAGAAGCTTTGGGACGAGGGCAAGGCCTATCCCTGCTTCTGCACCAAGGAGCAGCTCGACGCCGACCGCAAGGCCGCGCAGGAGCGCAAGGACCCCTTCCAGGGCTATCAGCGCCGTTGCCGCGATCTTGATCCCGAGGAGGCCCGCCGCCGCATCGAGGCCGGGGAGTCCTACGTCCTGCGCATCAAGGTGCCCGAGGACCGCGGCGACGTCGTCATCCACGACGCCGTCCACGGAGAGGTGACCTTCGACGCCAAGGAGCTCGACGACTTTGTCATCTTCCGCTCCGACGGTACGCCCACGTATAACTTCGCGACCGTCGTCGACGACGCCATGATGAAGATCACCCACGTCATCCGCGGCGACGACCACCTGTCCAACACCCCGCGTCAGGTCATGGTCTACGAGGCCCTCGGCGCTCCCGTGCCCACGTTCGCTCACATCTCCATGATCCTGGGCGCCGACGGCAAAAAGCTCTCCAAGCGCCACGGCGCCACCTCGGTGGAGGAGTACCGCGACGCCGGCTACCTGTCCGACGCCTTTGTCAACTACCTGGCGCTGCTCGGCTGGTCGCTCGACGGCGAAACCACGATCATCCCGCGCGATGTCCTGGCCAGCAAGTTCTCGCTCGACCGCATCTCCAAGAACCCGGCGACCTTCGACCCCAAGAAGCTCGACTGGGTCAACGCCGAGTACATCAATGGCATGTCCGATGCTCAGTTTGCCGACGAGATCATGGTTCCCGAGCTGCACGAGGCGGGTCTCATCGAGGGTAATGTCGAGTACGGCGAGGATTGGATCGACGCGCTTGCCGCCATCGTTAAGCCGCGCACCAAGATGCCGGCCGACGCCGTGACCGTCGCCGCTCCCATCTTCGCTACGGCCGAGACGCTCGAGTATGACGAGAAGTCCGTCAACAAGGGCCTGGCCAAGGAGGGCATGGGTGCCATTCTGGATGCCGCCAAGGGCGCGCTCGAGGGCGTGGACGAGTGGACGGCTGCCAACATCGACGCTGCGCTTGAGCCGTTGCCCGAGCAGATGGACCTTAAGAAGCGCGTGGTGTTCCAGGCCGTGCGCGTCGCCGTTTGCGGCAACATGGTGAGCCCTCCGTTGGGCGAGACCATGGCACTCGTCGGCCGCGACGATTGCTTGGCGCGCATCGACCGCGCCCGCACGATGGCGCTGTAATCGCTGCGCAAACGTATGTATCCGAGCCCCGTTCACCCGAGCGGGGCTCTTGTTTCTGTAGACGTATGGGATAGGAGGTGCTGGGGCCATGGTCGAGCAACTTTCGCTGTTTGGTTCGCCGGAACCGGAGGAAGCTCCGAAGTCCGCGGCTCCTGCCGCCGCCCCGGCGCAGCCCGAGCCCGCACCTGAGCCCATCGCCGCCTATGCGAGCGTGGTTCTCGACATCCCAACGCGTGCGCTGTCCGAGCCGTTTGCCTATGGCATTCCTCAACCTCTTGCTAGCGAAGCGCAGATCGGATCAACGGTCCTGGTCCACTTTGGTAACCGTGCCGCCGCGGGCTATATTGTCGACATTGCGCCTGAGCTGGGCGACCTACAAGGCAACATCGCCCTCGACCCCGCACGCATCAAGCCCATCGAGGCTATCCTCAGCAAACCGCTCTTTACTGTCGAGGCTGCCCGTATCGCACGCTGGATGAGCCGCGAGTATGTCGCGACGCTTTCCGAGTGCCTGCGTTTGTTCTTGCCCCCGGGTGGAAGTCCGCGCGTGGTCAAGGGCGATGACGGCGTGTGGACGGTTGAGCGCCCCGCCGTCAAGCCTATCCAAAACCGCTGGGTCATGCTCACGCCCGAGGGTTTCGACTACACGCCGCCCAAGACAGCGGTTCGCCAACGTCAGCTCATCGAGGCGCTCCAATGCGGCCCGGTCACGACGCGCGACCTCAACCTGCTCTATAACAGCATGTCGGCGACCATCAAGGCGCTTGAAAAACGCGGTGTCGTGGTGGTGGAAGAGCGCCGTGCGTGGCGTGGCTGCAGCGAGCAGACCACGCTGTCCTCGGCGAGCGGTAAGGCGCCGGTGGCACTCACCAACGGCCAGCAGCAGGCGCTCGCGCAGATTGAGCGAGCTCGCCTGGATGCACACGGCGACGTGGTGCTCGTCGATGGCGTCACCGGTTCCGGCAAAACCGAGGTCTACCTCTCCGCCATCGAGCGCGTGCTGGCAGCCGGCCGTTCGGCCTGCGTGCTCGTGCCCGAGATCTCGCTGACGGCCCAGACCGTCGGCCGTTTTCGCTCGCGCTTTGGCGAAACGGTTGCGGTCTTCCACTCGCGCCTTTCGGCCGGTGAACGCTTGGACCAATGGGATATGGTCGCCAGCGGTGCCGCGCGCGTGGTCGTGGGCGCCCGCTCGGCGCTCTTTTGCCCGCTCAGCGACTTGGGCCTTATCATCATCGACGAGGAGCACGAGACCAGTTACAAGCAGGGTTCCAGCCCGCGCTACCATGCGCGCGAAGTGGCGGCCGAGATGGCGCGTCGCTATCGCTGCCCGCTCGCGCTGGGCTCGGCCACGCCTTCTGCTGAGGCCCTCGACCGCTGCCGCCGTGGCACGTATAACGGTGCCACCTGGACGCGCGTCGAGATGCCCGAGCGCCCGGGACACGCCGTGCTGCCGACAGTCCGCATTGCCGACCTGCGCCGCGAGTTCTCGCACGGCAGCCGCTCTATGTTCTCAAAACCGCTGATGGAAGGCCTGGAGCGTGTGGTCGAGCGCCGCGAGAAGGCCGTGTTGCTGCATAACCGCCGTGGCTTTGCGCCGTTCCTTATGTGCCGCGAGTGCGGCTGCGTCCCCACCTGCAACCACTGCTCCACCGCGCTTACGTATCACGAGCGCACGCACACGCTGCAGTGTCACACATGCGGTTCGTCTTGGCGCGTGCAGCCGTATCCCGCGCCCACGAGCCGTTGCCCCAAATGTGGCAGTCGCTACCTGGCAAAAATGGGCTTGGGTACGCAGCAGATCGAGGACGCACTGCACCAGATGTTGCCCGAGGACGTCGCCATTATTCGTATGGATGCCGATTCCACGCGCGGCAAGGATGCGCACAAAAAGCTGCTTGAGAAGTTCGATGCCGCCGATTGCGCGGTGCTGCTGGGCACCCAAATGATCGCAAAGGGCCTCGACTTTCCCGAGGTCACGCTCGTGGGCGTGGTCAATGCCGACTTCGCCCTCAAGCTGCCGGACTTCCGCGCAGGGGAGCGCGCCTACGATCTGCTGGAGCAAGTCGCCGGCCGTGCCGGTCGTGGTGATCGCCCCGGCGAGGTCATCATCCAGACCTACCTGCCCGAGGACCCGGTCATTCGCGCCGTCGCTGAGCATGACCGTTCGATCTTTACCGACTACGACCTGGATCAGCGCCGCGACGCACTGTATCCGCCGTTCGTGCGCCTGGTCAACATCTTGGTGTGGTCGGCGAACCGAGACGAAGCACAGGACTATATCGGGCGCATTGCAAAGCTCCTCAAGCGCCGTTGGCATGCTGCCGCGCCCGACTTTTTGCAGGCGGGGAGTGCCGTGCCGCAGGTGCTGGGCCCGGCTTCGTGTGTAATCGAGAGAGCCAAGGACCGTTACCGCTTCCATCTGCTTGTGAAGTCGCCCGTGGGGTACCATGTCTCTGATGATATCGACGCCTGCCTCAAAGAGGTGGGCTCTGTGCGCGGCGTGAGCGTGAGCGTTGACGTCGACGCCTATGATTTGATGTAACAACCCGAAAGGATGGCCATGGAAGCCAACGGAATCGTACTGTCGCCCGACCCTCGTCTGCGCCAGGAGTGCGCCGTCATCGAGGAGATCACCCCGGCGATCGAGACGCTTGCCGAGAAGATGAAGAAGATGATGTTCGAGAACGGCGGCTGCGGCCTGGCTGCCCCGCAGATCGGCGAGCTCATTCAGCTCGTCACCATCGACTGCGACTACAGCGACAAAAACGACTACGACCCGTACGTGCTCATCAATCCCGTGATTGTGGAGCAGAGCGACCATCTGGTGCCGTTTAGCGAGGGCTGCCTGTCCATCCCCGGCATTAGCTGCGAGATCGAGCGTCCTGACCATGTCGTCGTCGAGGCGTACGACTTGGACGCCAACCTGATTCGCTACGAGGCCACGGGCGACCTGTTCTGCGTGTGCCTGCAGCACGAGATCGATCACTTGCACGGCAACACCATGTTCGAGCGATTGAAGCCGATGCAGAGGATCAAGGCCGTCAAGGAGTACCAGGACGCCCTGGCCCGCGGCGCTCGACCGGGCGAGACGGAGTAGGTTTGTCCGTCCCCGGGTCGCCCGCCTATATCATCCCGTGCTCAAACATTCTCGCTGTGCTGCGAAACTGCGCGCGGGACGATATAGGCGGGCGCTCCGGGGACTACGTTGACGCTGCTTGTCTCGCCCGGGTGCCGTCGGGCCAGGGAAGGGCGTCTTCGCTGATAGGTGCTTTGTTGGGAGGGCTGCTTTTATGCGGCTCTTTCTTTGTTTTTGGGTATATTTGTTTTTGTTGAATTGTTATTGCGGAAGGGCTGGGTACTTGGCTTTCCGCTGTTATTTGTAGCCGTCTCGGCTTTTGTTGAGGGGAGACGTCCTTTATGCGTATTGTGTTTATGGGTACGCCTGATTTTGCTGTGCCTTCGTTGACTTCGCTTGTTGCGGCTGGGAATGAGATTGCGCTTGTTATTACTCGCCCTGATGCTGTTCGTGGGCGTGGTAAGAAACTTGAGCCGTCTCCTGTTAAGGCCAAGGCGCTTGAGCTAGAGTTGCCGGTTATTGAGGCTAATCGTATGACGCCTGAGGTCGTTGAGGCGCTCAAGGCTGCCCAGGCTGACATTTTCTGCGTGGCTGCCTATGGTTGCATTTTGCCGGATGACGTGCTGCATATGGCGCCGCTTGGTATTGTGAATGTTCATGCGTCCTTGCTGCCTCGTTGGCGTGGGGCTGCTCCTATTCAGCGTGCCATTCTTGCTGGTGACGAGGTTGCTGGCGTTTCCATTATGCGTATTGGGCATGGCGTGGATACTGGTGCTTATTGTGCCCAGGCCTCCACGTCGGTTGCCGGTAAGCATGCTGAGGCGCTGACCATGGAGCTTGGTGAGCTTGGCGGCAAACTGCTTGCCGATACGCTTCCCTCGCTTGCCGATGGCTCGGCTGTTTGGACTGAGCAGGATGAGTCGCTCGTTACCCATGCTGCCAAGATTTCCAAGCTGGAGATGCGTCTGGATCCGCAGATGGCTGCGCTCGATTGCGTGCGTCATGTGCTCGCTTCGTCCGATACCGCGCCTGCTCGTTGCGTGATTGCTGGCAAGACCGTGCGCGTGCTCGATGCTGCGCCGGCTGATGTGTCGCTTGGCGAGGGTCAGGTTCTCGTTAAGGCCAAGCGTGTTTACCTGGGTCTTTCCGATGGCACGGTTGAGTTGCTCGAGGTTAAGCCCGACGGTAAGCGCGCCATGGCCGCTTCTGCTTGGGCTGCTGGGCTGCAAGGCGCCGATCTTTCGTGGGGTGTTTTGTCATGAGTAAGCTGTCTCCCGCGCGCAAGCTTGCGCTCGATGTGCTGATGGAGGCCGATCGCCGCGGCATGTATGCGCGCGACGTGCTGTCCTCTCGCGCATCGGCTAAGGCTATTGATCAGCGCGATTCCGCTTTTGCCGCTCGTTTGGCACTGGGCGTTGCGGCTACCCAGGGTATTTTGGACGAGCTGCTCGATCAGTTTCTCGATAAGCCTAAAAAGGTTGCGCCGCGTGTTCGCATGGCACTTCGTATCTCGGCCTTCGAGATGCTCTATCTGCATACGCCTGCCCGCGTTGCGGTGAGTCAGGGCGTTGAGCTGGTGCGCAGCGGAGCTAAGTCTGCCGCCGGTTTGGCCAATGCCGTGCTGCATAAGGTCGCGGACAACGTTGAGGACTTTGCCACTGCGTCCGATGTAGACGAGTCTGAGCGACGCTTGGTTCGTCTGTCGCGCCTGATGGGTCTGCCGCGGTGGCTGTGCGCTCGTATTATGGCTTCGTTTGACACACCGGAGGGCGCGCTTAGCTTTGCCGGTAATCTGGCCCCCGCGCCGCTGGCCCTGCATGAGAACGCCTTTGCGACCAAGCCCGATCCGTATATCTCGCAGCTCGTCGCGCCTATCTTCCCGGGCTGCCATGCCCCGGTTGATGCCCAGGTTACCGTTGCTTCGGGTGTGTTTGAGCGTGCTGCCGCGGTGGCATCTGATCTCAACGCGCAGCTTATCGCCACAGCTGCCACGCGCCCTGGTAGCTGCCTTGAGATTGGTGCCGGTCGTGGCACCAAGACCTATGTGATGATGTGCCAGGCTAAGCGTGCGGGCTATGAGCGTCAGCATACGGCGCTCGATCTGCATGATCGCAAGTGCGATCTGAATCTCGCTCGCCTGCATAAGGCCGGTATTCAGGGCGTTCGTACGGTTTCGGGTGATGCCTGCGAGCTTGATGAGGTGCTCACATCGTTTGATGCCATGCTTGGCGAGCCGGTTAAGTTCGACACGGTTTTTATCGATGCACCGTGCTCGGGCACCGGCACCATGCGCCGTCATCCCGAGATACCTTGGCGCCTGACTGAAAAGGATGTGACGGTTGAGCTGCCCAAACTGCAGCTGACGATGCTCAAGGAAGCTGCCGCGCGCGTGGCTGCCGGCGGCGAGCTCATCTATGCGACGTGCTCGGTCTTCGACGAGGAGAACACACAGGTGGTGGACGCGTTCCTTGCTTCTCCCGAGGGTGCCGGCTTTAGCGTGGCGCCGCTTTCCGAAGCACAGATTCTGCAACTCTCCGAGTTCGATCAGGCCAAGAAGCTCGTTTCCGTACGCCAGAACGATCGAGGCCTCTTCCAAAGCGTTCCCGTAAACGCCGACTCCTACGACGGCCACTTCTGCGCCCGCCTGGTCCACAAGTAACGATTAAGTTGCGGTGAAATAGGGATTGAATATCGGCTTCTACCCGCCAAACAGTCCTTATTTCACCGCAACTCACAAGGAAACCTGGGTAGCTAAATTAACTACCTATAGCGCAAAGAATCAGCCCCGTGATCGGCGTTGATCGCGGGGCCGCGTTGTTTCTAGTGGTTATGCGGGCAGTTGGCGCAGCAGCCGCTTGTGGCGCTGGTGCTGGAGCCGCCGCTTCGCTGGTCGGTGTTGTAGAAACCGCTTCCCTCAAATTTAATGCCGCTGGCCGAGAACGTCTTGGCCGCCGGGGCACCGCAGCTGGGGCACACGACCTCGGGAGTCTCGGACATGGGATGCTCAACCTCAAACACGTTGCCGCAGCTCGAGCACTTGTAATCGTAGCGCGCCATAATACTTCCTTTTCAGCACAAAGCGGGCAGATTACTCTGCCCGCAAAAATTCAAACGTCTGTAACTGTACCCTATATCGGGGGTTTTATCACGCTTCGCCCCAGAATCTATGGTTGTTGCGCAGGAGCTGTGCGGTTTTGTTCTCGGCGGCTGCAATGTCTGCCTCGTCAGCCTGCCAGGTCCAGTTGCCCGTGGCCACGCCCGGAACGTTCATGCGCGCGTCGTCGCCAAGCCCCAGGACATCCTGCAGCGGCATCATCACCAGGGGAGCGTCGCTTGCCAGCGCGTCGCTCATCAGCTTGGCCGCCACCTCAACACCGCTCGGTTCATCGCCGCCCGCAAAGGAACGCGTACACCAGCCGGCTAGCGTCGACGTATCGTGCGTCGAGGTGTAGAGAATCTTGCCAGGCGTGGGATGCACACCGCAACGGACGTCGTAATCGCTAAACTCCAGCACGTCCATGCCGGGGAAACCGCAGGTCGAAGCCATGGCGCGAACACCGGGCGTCAAATAGCCCAGGTCCTCGGCGATAAAGTTGAGCGGACCCAGCTCGTCATAGGCGGTCTGGAAAAGGTCTTTGCCCGGTCCCGCCAGCCAGCGACCGTCGGCGCAGGCCTTGCCGGCGGGGATGCTAAAGTAGCTGTGGAACCCCAGGAAGTGATCCAGACGCACGCGGTCGTAGAGCGAGAACGCGCGACGCAGGCGATCCATCCACCAGCTATAGCCATTCTGCTTCATGTGGTCCCAGCGGAACGTCGGGTTGCCCCACACCTGGCCCTCGGGCGCAAAGTTGTCGGGCGGCGCGCCCGAAATCTCAATCGCCTTGCCGGTATCGGACAGCCAGAAGTTCTCGGGCTCGCTCCACGCATCCGCCGAATCGTCCGAGACATACATCGGGATATCGCCGATGACCTCGATGCCCTTTTTGTGCGCATAGTTCATGAGCTCGCACCAAGCTAGGTCAAAGCGGTACTGCATGTAC
The DNA here is from genome assembly GCA_048484635.1 of Collinsella sp. Classification (GTDB taxonomy): domain Bacteria; phylum Actinomycetota; class Coriobacteriia; order Coriobacteriales; family Coriobacteriaceae; genus Collinsella. Next base: position 6,149 of record DBFWDM010000253.1, on the reverse strand, counting down.
GCCTGAAGCTCGGCCTCGTCGTGGAAGCGCTTGTCGTCGATCAGATGCTCGTTGTAGCGCGCGACATCTGCCGGCCAATCATGGCGCGACTCGCCCTCAAAGTACTTCTTAACGGCCATGTAGACGCAGTATTTCTCGAGCCAGTCGGCGTTGCGATGTTTAAACGCCGTGTACAGCGGATCGGCATCCTCGCCTCCGCGGGCCTTCCAGGTCTCAAAGTCGGCGGCCAGCTCCTCGTGGCTTTCGGGCAGCAGGTCGATATTGCCTGCAAAGGCCGAAGGACCGGCGTAAGGGGAGCGGAAGAAGTCCGTGGGGTTGACGGGGAGAACCTGCCAGTAGCGCATGCCCATGGCAGCCAGATGGTCGATAAAGCGACGCGTGGGTGCGCCGATCGCACCCGGCTTGCCGTCATCGGTTGGCACCGAGGTGATGTGACAAACAACACCTGCGCCGTGATCGAGCGGCTCCTGCAGACGCTGCTCGGCGTGGTGATAGATGATCGACGAGCCCAGCGGATACAGATCGAGCGTGACTGTGCCGTTGTGAATCTCGCACTCGTGACCGCTGATCACGTCACTCGCACATTCGTCGAGCGCCGGAATCGTCACGCGGTGCGAATTGCGCAGGCTTCGGTTGATGATAACCGTCGCGGCCTCACCGTCTTTACCGGTGCGCGTATAGGCCAGCACCTCATCATTGAGTGCAAAGGCCTTGATCTCGCCATCGATCATAAACGGCAGCGCGCGGCGCACAGCAGATGCGTTCTTGACGATCGCAAATGTATCGAAGTCGTGCAGGTCGTCCTTGGTCGGCATGGTGCGACGATTGCCCGGATCGGTGAGACCCTCCAAGCCGTACTCGTCGCCATAATAGATCGAGGGAACGCCCGGGAACGTCATCTGCATGAGTGTCGCGAGCCAAAAACGGCTCTTGGCAAGGCCCATCGCGTTCTCGTCCAGACGCCATTTGCTGCGCTCGCACTCGGGCAGCTGCGACTCGTCGGGGCCGCCGCCGAGTACCGAGATAATGCGAGGACGGTCGTGGCTCGAAAGCAGATTAAGCGCGCAAGACAGGGCCTCACGCGGATAGTTCTCGCGTAGGGTCTCGATATCCTCGGCAGTTTGGTAGGCGTTTTTGTAGCCCATCAAAAAGCCGATGACCATGTCGCGGAAGGGGTAATCCATGGCCGAGTCGAGCTCGGAGCCTTGCAGATAACGACGCAGATGGCCGTAGCTTATCTTGTTGGAGGCGTCTTCCCAGACCTCGCCGAGCAACAGAGCATCGTGCTTTTCGGCGAGCACGGCCTTTTTGATCTCGGCCAGGAAGTCATCGGAAAGCTCGTCAGCCACATCCAAGCGCCAGCCGTGAGCGCCGGCACGCAGCCATTTGCGGATCACGCCGTCCTTGCCCAAGAGCCGCTCGCGTACCAGTTCGGAGCTCTCATTGATGGCGGGCATATTGCCCACGCCCCACCAACAGTCGTATGAGCCGTCCTCGTGGAAATAAAACGCATCGCGCCACGGCGAATCCTCGCTCTGCCACGCGCCCACGCCGGGGTAGTTGCCGTAGCGGTTGAAGTAGATCGAATCGTCGCCCGTGTGGTTGAACACACCGTCCAGAATGATGGAAATGCCCAGCTTCTCGGCCGCCTCGCACAGCTCGGTAAAGTCCTGCTCGGTGCCCAGAATCGGATCGATCTTGGTGTAATCGGCGGTGTCGTAGCGGTGGTTGCTCGCGGCTTCAAAAATGGGGTTGAGGTAGATGGCTGTAAAGCCCAGCTCGGCGATGCGAGGCAGGTCTTCCTGGATACCCTTGAGCGATCCGCCGTAGAAGTCCCAGGTCTTGATGGAGCCGTCCTCGGCGCGCTCGTACACAGGCGGCTCGTTCCAGTCCTCGACCATGCGGCGCTGAATGCCCTTACGCGGTTTTTCGACCTCGGCCAGCGTGCGCTCGCGCCAGTGCTCATCGCGGGCATAGCGATCGGGGAAGATCTGGTAGACCATACCGCGCTCGTACCAGGTGGGACGGTTCTCACGGTGTTTGTAGACGGTGACTTGGAATGACGGCACCTCGGCGTAGTCGTAGGTTACGCCCTCGCCGCCGGTGCGTCCCTGCGGTGCGCCCAAGCGGACCTCGGGCTGGCCTTCGATATTGCAGATAAAGCTGTACCAGATAAGACTGGGCTCGGCGCACTCCAGCTCGGCGGTAAAGATGCCGTCGCCCTCGTGCGTCATGGGATACAGAGACTCACCGATCTCATCGACCCAGGTGCGCAGCGTAAGCGTTGCCTGCGCGGGGTCGGCATCCTCCAGAATCACGGAGAGCGAAAGAGTAGTTCCTGTGGTCACAGCGCCAAACGGAGTACGAAACTGCGGCAGACGGCTGTTGTGTATCAATCTCATAGTACGGTCCAGTTCAATAGAATCATGGCCTGCTGGCCATGGGCTTTACGCACAGGATGTAAGTATATCTGTTGTACACAGGCTGTATAAACAACATCCGTTTACCATCGGCGAACGGTTGTCCTAGAAAATCGTTTTACCAACTACCTACAGAGAAGGGGCGCTCGGTTGGAGCGCCCCTTGTATAGGGTTTGATTAGGTTTTGGATCGTCTGTGGGCTAGTGGCGCTTGCGGGTGGCCGTTGCCTTGCGGACGGACGTCTTCTTGGATGGGGCCTTTTTCTCTGCCGGAGCGGCGGGGGAGACCGGAGTCTCCTTGGCGGGCTCGGTCTTGGCCTTTACCTCGGCCTTGGGCTCCACTTTGGCAGCAGCAGGCTTAGCCTCTGCCTTGGTAGCTGCGGCCTTTGTCGTGGTCTTTTTGGCCGTCGTCGTAGAGCGCTTGCGCGTGGTGGTCTTGGTGGCCGGCTTTGCCTCGACGGTTGCCTCGGCCTTGGGCTCAGCGCCCGTCTCCTCGACTTTGGCGGCTAGCTTTGCGGCTGCCTTGGTCGTGGCGGCCTTCGCGGTCGTCGACTTGGTTGCCGTGGTCTTCTTGGCCGCCGTTGACTTCTTGGCGGTCATGGTCGCCTTCTTAGCAGCGGTCTTTGCCGGAGCCTTGGCGGCCGGTTTGGCCTCAGCGACCTTGGCCTTTACCTCGGGAGCAGCCTCGGCTTCGGCGGCTTTCTTGGCAGCGGCGGTCGTGCGCTTGCGCGTGGTCGTTGTCTTGGTAGCGGTGGTTTTGGTTGCCGCCGCCTTGGTCGCAGTAGCCTTCTTAGCTGTCGTCTTGCGAGTCGTGGTCTTCTTTGCCGCAGGCTTCGCAGCAGGCTCGGGCTCAGGAGCAACCTCAGCCTTCACCTCAGGCTCGGCCTTTGCGGGCTCAGCTTCATCCGGCTTCTCCTCGGCCTTGGGCTCCTCAGCGGCCACCGGCTCAGCAACAGCCTCTGGCTCGTCGACAACCGCCGCCGGCCTCTCAATCTCCGGGTGCATAAAGAAGTACAGGTCCAGATACTTATCGGCCGAGCGCGTCCAGCTAAAGTCCTGGCTCATGGCCTGCGTGACCAGCTGGTTCCATGCGTCGCGGTTATCCCAGAACAGACGCGCCGCGCGGAATACCGCATCGCCCATCTCGTCGCCGTTAAAGTTGCTAAACGAGAAGCCCGTGCCCTCGCCGGTAAACTCGTTGTACGGGATCACGGTGTCCTTCAGGCCGCCGGTCTCGCGCACGATGGGCAGGGTACCGTAGCGCATGGCGATGATCTGCGACAGGCCGCAGGGCTCAAACTTCGAAGGCATCAGGAACATGTCGGCGGCAGCATACATGCGCTGCGACAATGCCGGATCGAACTCGATGCGAGCCGCCATGGTGCCGGGGTACTTGTCCTGGAAGTATCGCAGGCCGTCCTCGTAGTCGCGGTCGCCGGTGCCCAGCACCGCCACCTGCACGCCGCCGGTCAGGATGCGGTCGAGCGCGTACATGACCAGGTCTAGGCCCTTCTGGCGCGTCAGACGCGTGACCATCACCATGAGCGGACGGTCGTCGCGAACCTCGAGCCCCAGCTCTTCCTGCAGCTTGGCCTTGCATACGGCCTTGCCGGAACGGTCCTCCACGGTGTAGTTGGCGGCAATGCGCTTGTCGGTCGCCGGGTCAAAGCCCGCGACGTCGATGCCATTCAAAATGCCCTGCAGCGCGTACGAACGCTCGCGCAGAACGCCGTCCAGGCCCTCGCCAAATTCAGGCGTCTGGATCTCGTTGGCATAGGTGGGGCTCACCGTGGTGATAGCATCGGCATAGCGCAGGGCGCCCAGCATGTAGTTGATGCTGCAGGCGTCGCAACGCAGCTGCGAGGCGGCCGCCGGAATATGCGCCACGCCCAGGATGTCCTCCATCACGGTGTCGCTAAACTGGCCCTGGAACGCCACGTTGTGGATCGAGAACACGGTCTTGACGCGGTCGTACAGCGGCAGGCCCTGGTAGAACTCGCGCAAAAACACGGGCGCCAGCGCCGTCTGCCAGTCGTTGCAGTGCAGGATGTCGCACTCAAAGCCGGCCGGCAGGTGCTGCAGGCTCTCGGTGATGGCCTTGGAGAAGAACGCAAAACGCTCGCCGTCGTCAAAGAAGCCGTACGGATAGTCGCGCGCAAAGTAGCGCTCGTTGTCGATAAACATATAGGTGACGCCGTCGTGCTCGAGCTTCTCGAGCCCGCAGTACTCGTTGCGCCAACCCAGGCTCACGTAAAAGTCGGAGAAGTGCTCCATCTGCGCCTTGTACTCGTCCTTGATGGTGGCGTACTTGGGCACCATGACGATGACTTCGGCGCCGGCGCGCACAAGCGCCGCTGGCAGCGAACCCGCCACGTCGCCCAGGCCACCGGTCTTCACAAACGGCGCGCACTCGGCCGAGGCAAACACGATCTGCATCTTTTTGCTGGAATCAGCCATATTGTCTCCCATGTTGTTATTCGAGAATAGCCGCCTGGCGCGAACCGGGCGGCTATTCTGCATGTTACGTGCGATGTTGAGGTACCAACGTTAACGCACGATCGTGGTATCGGAAGTTAACGGAGCCTTGCCCAGCACCAGGATGTTCTCGGGCGTGCCGCGAAGCTCGGTGTTGGCGGGGACCACGTTGTTCTTGTCCAGGATGGCGTTCTCAACACGGGCGCCGCTCTTGATGATGCAGCTCTGGTTGATGATCGAGTTGGTCACGGAGGCGCCTTCCTCAACCACAACGCCACGCGACAGGATCGAGTTGCGCACGGTGCCCTTGATGATGCAGCCGGCCGAAATGATCGAGTTGCAGGCGTGGCTGCCGGTCGCGTAGCGCGAAGGCGGCACGTCGTGGGCCTTGGTCAGGATCGGGCGCTCGGGGTCGAAGAGCTGGTCGGCCACGGTCTGGTCGAGCAGGTCCATGCTGCGGCGATACAGCGACTTCTCGCTAAACACGCCCACGACCTCGCCCTTGTACTCGTAGCTGCACACGTCGATGTTGCCAAAGTCGCCCTGGAGTGCCTCGAGCAGGTCCAGATAGTCGGCGGCCTGGTAGTGGTCGATGATCTCGAGCAGCGTCTCGCGGTTGACGATGCAGCAGTCCATAGAGGCGTTGTCGCCGTACACGACACCGGCGCTCACGCCCGTCAGGCGGCCGTTCTCGTTAATCTGCAGCTTGGTCTCGTCATCGACGTTGCGCGTGGCCTTGCAGTACACCACGGTCATCTGGGCGCCGGAGTTCTCGTGCGCATCGATGATGGTGTTGAGGTCCATGTTAAAGATGATGTTGGTGCCCATCATCACAACGTAGGGCTTGTCCGAGCGCTGGAACAGCGTCTTGTTGGAGATGATGTCGCGCAGCAAGAAACGCATGCCGCCCTTGGTGGTGCCATACGCGTTGCCGGGGACCATGAACAGGCCGCCTTTCTTGCGGTCCAGGCCCCAGTCCTTGCCCGAACCCACGTGGTCGATCAGCGAGCGGTAGTTGCCCGGCATGACGACGCCGACGGTCTTAATGCCGGCATTCATCATGTTGGACAGCGGGAAATCGATCAGGCGGTAGCGGCCCAAAAACGGAACGGATGCGATGGGGCGGTCCTTGAGCAGCACGCTGCCGTAGGTCGAAGAGTAGTTAGCGGTGATATAACCGATGGCCTTGCGATTGATCATCGGATCATTCCCCCTTCCCGATAACGACGTCATTTCCAACGACGGCCGTATCCTT
>DBFWDM010000252.1:0-5059 GCA_048484635.1 Collinsella sp. | reverse complement strand
GATGAAGATGCCGATGGGGGCAGGGGTAGCCCAAGGCACCACGAAGGAGAAGCCGTTCATGCCCACGTTGTCGATAAAGAACTTGGCAACACTTACGTTGACGCAGCCGGCGGCAACAAAGGGGATGAGCATGTAGGGGTTAAGGATCATCGGCGCGCCAAAGAGCAGCGGTTCGTTGACGGCGAAGGCAACAGGAACGATCGAGGCCTTACCGACGGCTTTGAGCTGCTTGGACTTCATAAAGAGAATCAGCAGAAGCGGCACGATGAACGTGGCGCCGGTGCCGCCGAACTCACCCACGAGCGACATGTTAAAGGTGAGGGAGTGGGCGGGGTGGCCGCCGGCCAGCAGAACCTGCAGGTTCTCGGCCTGGTTGGCAAGACGGATGGGGTCGATGCCCGGCTGGACAATCGAAGGACCATGGACACCGATGAACCAGAAGAACGCGGTGGCTGCCTGAATAAGGATGAGTCCGGGGTAGGTCTCTGCCGCAGTGAAGAGCGGGGAGAGCAGCTTGATGAGCAGCTCGGAGAACGGAACGCCCATGAGGTTGCGCACGACGACATCGATGATGCTGCAGATGATGACGGCGCCGCCAAAGGGGATGATGTCACGGAAGTTCTGAGCGATGGCGCCCGGGACTTCCTTGGGCAGCTTAATGGTCAGATCGCGCGAGACGCAGAACTTATAAACCCACACGGTAATGAACGCGGCGATATAGGCCGAGAACAGACCGCGCGTACCCATGCTGGTGCAATCGAAGACCGAAAGCTCGGAGCCGTCGAACTTGGTGGTGAACTGCGTAACAGCGAGCAGCAGCATGCTGCACTGGGCGGCCACCATGGTGGAGCCGTCGTTGAGCACCTTGCCGGCGGGCATGCGACGGTTCATGGAAGCCGTGAAGTTTTTGGCGGTGGTGCCGGCAACCATGATGCCCATGACGCCCATGGTGAAGTTGTACAGCTTGTTGCACCAGTCGATGAGCGGCTGGGGCAGCGTGATGCCGACTACGCCGGGAAGGGTGGCAATGAGCAGAAAAATCGAAGAGGTGAGGACGATGGGCATGCACCCAAGGAATCCGTCCTTAATAGCCTGGAGGTAGATGTTCCTCGAGATCTTCTCAAAGAACGGCTGATGCTTTTCGAGCATCTTTACGATGGCGTCCATAGAGCTCCTTTGCTACTTGATGCGCGATGCATGTGGATGGAACTGGTCGTCGATGGATGGTTAGGACTGCCCGGAAACCTTCCTGCTCAAGGAAGGCATTGCGAAATGACAACGTTGTCATTTCGTTAATGACAACGTAAGACATTTTTGGAAGAGCAACAAGGATATACGGGTGAGCGGTCGATATTGTCCGGTAAACGGTTGATTTATCAGTCAGGCAGGTAGTGTATGCTAGAACGCAAAAAACAAGTGATAGAGAACCGAGTGGAGAAGCAGTGGCAACGATGGACAAGAAAAATGTCTCGATGAACGATGTGGCGATTGCCGCGGGTGTTTCTCTCAAGACGGTTTCGCGTGTGATCAACGAGCCCGGTAGCGTGCGAGAGTCGACACGCGATAAGGTCCATTCCGCAATGGAAGCGCTCGGGTTCCGGGCGAACTTTGCCGCGCGTTCGCTCAAGTTGGGCCGTTACGGGTGCATCGGCGTGGTGCTGTTCCACTTGTCGGGCGGTGCCGTGGACATGATTGACGGTATCGCAGATGCCGCCGAAGAACGCGGCTTTGCGCTCACGATGATCAAAAAGCGGGCGGGGGAGAAGATGACCCTTGCCGAAGCGGCGCGTAGGATGTCGCAGCTGCCTGTTGATGGCATGATCTTCAACCTGCGTCAGATGGTCGATGACTTTGATACCTTTGAGGCGCCGAAAGACCTCAAGACGGTGATTATCACACCAATGGAACATCCTACCTGCTCCACCGTCAGTGACGATCAAGAGGGCGGCGCGCGCATGGCGTGCGAGTACTTCTTGAACCACGGGCACAAGAACGTGTACTTCGTTTCGGGTAAGAAAGAGTCGCTGTCGAGCCAGTGCCGAATGAAAGGCTGGCGAGCGGCGCTCGAGGCGCGTGGCATTGAGCCGCCCGAGCCTCTGCAAGGCGATTGGAATGCGGATAGTGGCTATGCCGCTGGCCTTGTGCTTGCCGATAAACCCGATTGCACGGCGGTCCTCGCTGCTAACGACTGCATGGCAAACGGCGTGATGATGGCTCTACGTGACAAGGGTCTGAGTGTGCCCGATGATGTGTCCGTGATCGGCTTTGATGACGAGCTTTACAAGACGATTCCCAACTCGATTCTGACGTCGGTGAAGTTTCGCCACCGCGAGCTGGGCGTCCGTGCGCTCAACGAGGTCGTTGCGGGCCTAGAAGCTCCGAGCTCCAGAAGCCGTACGCTTGTCTCGGGCGTGTTGGTCGAACGTTCCAGCGTAAAGGACCTGCGGGCGTAGACGTGCTCGGCTCGTTCATCTTAATCTGTAACAGGTGGGGCCGAAAATCTCAGCTAGATGTTACAGATTGAGATTGAGAGGATTGCCCTGTGCGTTTATCTCAATCTGTAACAACTGGACGTCCAAAACCGGTTTTAGTGTTACAGATTTAGACAATTCGGTCCCGCTTATTCCATTTGTCTCGATCTGTAACAGTTAAGGGTGAAATAACCAGCTAGATGTTACAGATCGAGACAAACGGCTTCCGACCTGCACAAAAAGGCCGGGGGCGGCGCGCCGTGTGACGTGCCGCCCCCGGCTGAGAAATGGGGACAGGTTATGTGGGCGGGTAACCCCGCAAGCCGCTAGTCCAGACGACGGGTCTGCGCTACGTGCTTGTACCAGTAGGCGCTTGCCTTGGGCGTGCGCTTCTGGGTTTCAAAGTCAACGTAGAAGAAGCCATAGCGCTTGTTGTATCCGTTGGTCCAGGAAAACTGGTCCTGCAGGCTCCACAGGAAGTAGCCGCCCACGTTGACGCCCACCTCCATGGCCTTGAGCAACCAGCGCAGGTGCTGCTCGATGTAGTCGATGCGCGGCTGATCGTCCACAAAACCGTCCTTGTAGGGGTCCTTGTAGCCCATGCCGTTCTCGGTGATGAAGATCTGCTTGTAGTTGGGGTAGCGCTGCTTAATGTAGACGAGCAGATCGAACAGGCCCTCGGGATAGATGATCCAGTCCCAGTCGGTGGTGGGGACGCCGGGCTTGTTCACATGCTCGCCAATGCCCTTAACGCGCCAGCGGCCAGTGCCCTTCTCGCCCGTACCGTTGTGGTGCAGGTCGTTCTCGCCATCGTAGGCCTTCAAGAAGCGGCACTGGTAGTTGTTAACGCCCAGGTAGTCGTTGTAGAGCGCGGCCTCGCGCATGATTTCCAGATCCTCGTCTAGGATCTCGATGGTGCCGCCCGAGACGGCAGCCAAGCGGTTGGCGCACTCGAGGGTGTCGGGCGCGTAGTCGCCGCGGAAGGTGGCGTCGAGCAAGAACTGGTTCTGCAGCACGTGCTCGTTGTTGGCGGCTTTGATGTCGGCGGGGTCGTTCTCGTTGAGCGGATACTTAAACTCCAGCGACTGGATGACGCCGATCTTGCCCTTAAAGCCGCCGTTGTGGAAGGCCAGCACGGCCTTGGCGTGGGCGAGCATCATGTTGTGCTCGCACTGGAAAGCCTCGGCCAGATGCGCCTTGACGCCACCGGGGAAGGTGCCCTCGATGTAGGTGTTGGAGGCGTCGGCCCAGATCTCGTTAAAGGTGAACCAGTAGGTCACCTGGTCGGCGTACTCCTTAAAGCAGAAGGTGGCAAAGTCCACAAAGGCGTCGATGGTCTCGCGGTTGAGGAAATCGCCCTTCTCAAAGAGGGGCAGCGGCGTGTCAAAGTGATGCAGCGTGACAAACGGCTCAACATGGTGCTTATGGCATTCGGCGAAGAGGTCGTGGTAGAACTGGACGCCCTCGGGGTTGATCTCGCCGGTGCCGTTGGGGAAGATGCGGCTCCAGGCGATGGAGAGGCGGATGCCGTTGATGCCAAACTCCTCGCACAGTTCCAGGTCGACGGGGTACTGGTTGTAGAAGTCCGAAGCGGGATCGGGGGAAAAGCGCCCCTGGGCCTCCAGGAAGTCGTCCCAGGCAACCTTGCCCTTACCGTGAGTGCGGGTCTCGCCCTCTACCTGGTAGGCAGCAGTGGCGCCGCCAAAGACAAAGTCCTCGGGAAACTGCGCAGGCGGGTTAGTGACGCTAGCAGGGTTAACGGACATGATGATCCAATCGTCTAAATCGAAGGGCCAGCCGGTCTTGGATGGTCGGCTGGCCCTGAGCGTTACTTACTTCGAGAGTTGCTCGCTTACGAAGGCGAGAGACTTGTCGCCGTTCTGGGAGAGCTCGATGTACTGCTTGCCACGGCAGGCGACGCACTTGTTGCCCACGCGCTCGCAGTCCTTCTGAAGGTCGGCCAGGTAGCTTGCGGCCTGCGGGGCCAGGACGACCAGGTCAAAGTCGGGGAGCATGTCAACGTGGTTGCCATAGGCCTCGGCAGCGGTTTCAAGATCGATGCCGCGCTCCTTGGCGGCCTTGGCCAGCGCGTTGGCGAGCAGGCCCGAGGTTCCGCCGCCCTGGCAGAGCACGAGCACGCGCTTGCCGTTGAGGTCGCTAGTGGCCGTAGCCTCGGTGGCGGGCGCTGCGGAAGCGGCGGGGGCGCCGGCCTTCACGGCCTCGGCAGCAGCGCCGGCGGCAACGCTCTTGGCGTCAGCCTTGCCCTGGAAGGCGTCGTTGAGCTTGGCGGCCTTCTCAGCGTTCTTGGCGGCGAGCTCCTCCTGGGAGATCTCGGCCTCCTCGGTGCACTTCTGGGCGTCATAGGCACGGAAGAACGGGTAGTACAGGGCAAAGTCGACGACCAGGATAAGGGCGAGCATCACAAAGGCGAGCGGCTGGAAGCCCAAGCCCATGATGGTGCCGATGGGGCCGGGGACGGTCCAAGGCAGGGTGTACATAAAGCCGTTCATGCCCAAGAAGTCGATAAAGATCTTGAGGATCCAGATGTTGGCGATCGGGGCAAAGACAAACGGGACAAAGAAGACGGG
>DBFWDM010000251.1:0-1658 GCA_048484635.1 Collinsella sp. | reverse complement strand
TCTGGAACGCTTATCGGCGGCAACCCGCTCGTCAAGCTGGGCGACCCGCTGCTGGTAGCCAAGACCAAGTAGCCAGGCCCCGCGCCATACAGCCAAAAGGCACCTCGTCAAGCGCCCGCGACCATTTGGCCGCGGGCGCTTTTCGTTTGAAAAACCATCCCGCCAATGCCTTATCTGTATAGCCCAAATGAGCCGAGCTGCTAGAATATCGAACTGTATGGATAACTATCATTCAACCGTTATGGGAGGATACGTGAACCGCACCAAAATCGCGCAGCTCTATGCCGATGCCGAGTCGCTCGGCGGCCAGACCGTCACCGTCGCCGGCTGGGTCAAGTCCGTCCGCGACATGAAGAACTTTGGCTTTGTTACGCTCAACGACGGCAGCTGCTTCCGCGACCTGCAGGTCGTCATGAACCGCGAGGCACTCGACAACTACGACGAGATCGCACATCAAAACGTCTCGGCCGCACTCATTTGCACCGGCACCGTCAAACTGACCCCCGATGCACCCCAGCCTTTCGAGCTTTCTGCCACTTCCATCGAGGTCGAGGGCACGAGCGCCCCGGATTACCCGCTGCAGAAGAAGCGCGCAACCGTCGAGTTCCTGCGCACCCAGCAGCACCTGCGCCCGCGCACCAACCTGTTCCGCGCCGTGTTCCGCATCCGCTCTGTCGCGGCCGCCGCCATCCACCGCTTCTTCCAGGAGCAGGGCTTTGTCTACGTCAACACCCCCATCATCACCACGAGTGACTGCGAGGGCGCCGGCGAGATGTTCCGCGTGACCACGCTCGACCCCAAAAATCCGCCCCTCACCGAGTCCGGCGAGGTCGACTGGAGCCAGGACTTCTTTGGCAAGCACGCGAGCCTGACCGTGTCCGGCCAGCTCAATGCCGAGAACTTTGCCATGGCCTTTGGCGACGTGTACACCTTTGGCCCCACCTTCCGCGCCGAAAACTCCAACACCACGCGCCACGCCGCCGAGTTTTGGATGATCGAGCCCGAGATGGCCTTCGCCGACCTCAACGACTACATGGACAACGCCGAGGCCATGCTCAAGTACGTCCTTAAGGACGTTATGGCCACCTGCCCCGACGAGCTCAATATGCTCAACAAGTTTGTGGACAAGGGTCTGCTCGAGCGCCTGGACCATGTCGCCAACTCCGACTTTGCCCGCGTTACCTACACCGAGGCCGTCGAAATCCTGGAGCAGGCCGTCGCCGCTGGTCACAAGTTTGACTATCCCGTGAGCTGGGGCATCGACCTGCAAACCGAGCACGAGCGTTTCCTGACCGAGGAACACTTTAAGCGCCCGACCTTCGTGACCGACTACCCGGCCGAGATCAAGGCGTTCTACATGCGCATGAACGAGGACGGCAAGACCGTCGCCGCCGCCGACTGCCTGGTGCCGGGCATCGGCGAGATCATCGGTGGCTCCCAGCGCGAGGAGCGCCTGGATCTGCTCGAGGCCCGCATCAAGGACCTGGATATGAATCCCGAGCAGTACAAGTACTACCTTGACCTGCGCCGCTACGGTTCCTGCAAGCACGCCGGCTACGGTCTGGGCTTCGAGCGCTTGGTCATGTATCTGACCGGCGTGGGCAACATCCGCGACGTCCTGCCGCACCCGCGCACCGTGGGCAACGCCGACTTCTAAT
>DBFWDM010000250.1:0-1971 GCA_048484635.1 Collinsella sp. | reverse complement strand
GGGAGCTTATCCGGGCCAAACAGCAAAAAGCCGAAGACCACGATGATCGCGAGCTCACCCTCTCCAATACCAAACACACATACCTCCAAGGCTCGATGTGAGTCGAGCCCGCACCGCGCCATTCGGCCGGAACTCGTCTATTCATTCGGTCAAGTATAGCGCCCGGACGCCAAAACGTCCGAGCGCATCACAAACATATGCCAAACGGCACGCCCTTTTGGGGCAAAGATTATGCAGCGGTGATCGAAATCTCCTGGTCGACACCCAACAGCTGGACCACGCGCATCACCGGGGGCTGCACATTGGTGCAGCTAAAGCGCTTGCCGTGGTCGACCGCGTGGTGCGCGGCGCCCACGAGCACGCCAATGCCCGTCGAATCGATGTAGCTCACCTGGGCAAAATCGAGCTCAACGGCCTCGGTGGGCTGCTCGAGCGCCAGGTCGATGGCATTGCGCAGGCTATCGGCGTTAGAGATATCGATCTCGCCGGTTACCTTAATGGTGTAAAGCTCTGACGTGGGGTTGGTGGAAATACCCAAATCCATGTATACGCTCCTTTACGTATCGAAAGTGCGGATAGTACTAGGCGCGGACTTGCGGGGCCCTACGCGTTAGGCGCGCTCGGCACGCGCAAGCTCGGCAGCGACAAGCTTAACGGCCAGCACCAGCACATCGAGCGCGGCCTCCAGGTCCTCGACCGTGGGATAGCTCGGCGCGATGCGGATGTTGGTGTCGCGCGGGTCCTTGCCATAAGGCCAGGTGGCACCAGCCGGCGTGAGCTTGACGCCCAGGTCGGCGCAAAGCGCGGCGACCTTCTGGGCCGAGCCCTCGGGACCATCGAAGCTTACAAAGTAGCCGCCGCGGGGGTGCGTCCAGGTGGCACAGCCCGTATCGCCCAGGCCCTCGGTGAGCTTGCGCTCAACGGCCTCAAAGCGCGGACGCAGGAACTCGGCATGCTTTTTCATGTGCTCCTTGACCGCCTCGATGGTGGGAAGGAAACGCACGTGACGCAGCTGGTTGAGCTTGTCGGCGCTGATGAGGCCGGCCTTCAGGCGCTTGGAGAACTCCGCGATAACCGCGGGGCTCGCACCGATAAAGCCGATGCCGGCGCCCGGGAAGGTGATCTTGGACGTCGAGGCAAAGGCCACCACGCGGTCCTCGGTGCCCGCCGCGCGAGCGAGGTCAAAGATGTTTGCGAGCTCGTCGGTCTCGTCGTACAGGTCGTGCACGCAGTAGGCGTTGTCCCAGAAGATGCGGAAATCGGGCGCGGCCGTGGGCATCTCGACCAGGCGACGCACGGTGTCCTCGCTAAAGGTGATGCCCGTGGGGTTGGAATACTTGGGCACGCACCAGATGCCCTTGATGGAGTCGTCGGCGGCAACCAGACGCTCGACCTCGTCCATGTCGGGGCCGTTGTCGGTCATCGCGACGGGGACATTCTCGATACCCAGGTCGGCGGTGATGCCAAAGTGACGGTCGTAGCCGGGAACAGGGCACAGGAACTTGACTTTCTTGCCGTCGTGCGCGGCCTCGTAAGCCTCCCAGGGCTCGCTGCCGCACGAACCGCAGCGCCAAAACATGCCGGCGATATCGTGCTCGATCAGAAGGCTCGACGAACCCAGTACGAGCGTCTGCTCGGCAGGGCAACCCAGGAACTCCCCCGCCAGCTTGCGCGCAGAGGGAATGCCCTCAAAGCAACCGTAGTTTGAGCAGTCGACGTTGCCGTCGTGCAGATCGGCATCGGCATTGAGGATATCGAGCATGGGTCGAGAGATGTCCACCTGGGAGGGCGACGGCTTGCCGCGGGCCATGTCGAGCGCCAGGCCCTTGGCCTTGACCTCGGCGACCTCGGCTTTGAGCGCCTCGATGGCGGCATCGAGTTCGGTGGTTTCCATCTTCTGGTAGATCGTCTGCATGGGTGCGACCTTTCGCGAAGCGGGACGTTGCAGTTCGTCTAAGTATAGACCGCCAC
>DBFWDM010000249.1:0-1843 GCA_048484635.1 Collinsella sp. | reverse complement strand
TTCCGCCGCCGTCATGGTCTTCGCCGCCATCGCCGCCGTCATTTGCGCCAATACCGATGCCTACGAGGCCATCCATCACTTTTTGGAGACCCCGCTGTATGTGGGTCTGGGCAACCTTACGGCCGGTCTCACCGTTGAGCTATTCGTCAACGACTTCCTCATGGCGATTTTCTTTTTGCTGGTGGGCATTGAGCTTAAGTACGAGATGACGGTCGGCGAGCTCAAAAACCCGCGCCAGGCTATGCTTCCCATGCTGGCGGCCGTGGGCGGCGTCGTCGTTCCCGCCTGCATCTATCTGATCTTTAACCATGCCGGCGCGCACAACAGCTGGGCCATTCCCATGGCAACCGATATTGCCTTTGCGCTGGGCGTGCTGTCGCTTTTGGGTAATCGCGTGCCCAACGGCGTGCGTGTGTTCTTCTCGACGCTTGCCATCGCCGACGACCTCATTTCCATCGCCGCCATCGCCATCTTCTACGGTCAGAGCCCCAATCCGTTTTGGTTGGGCGCCGCCGCGCTTGTGACCTGCGCGCTCGTGTGGCTCAACAAGACGCAGCATTACCGCCTTGCCCCGTACTCGGTGCTGGGCCTGCTGCTGTGGTTCTGCATGTTCAAGAGCGGCGTGCATGCTACGCTCGCCGGCGTCATCTTGGCCTTTACCATCCCGGCCAAGTGCGGCGTCAAGCTCGATAGCCTCACCGATTGGTTGGGCGAGTGCCTGCCGCTGCTCGATGACCGCTACGATGACGAGGCACACATCCTGGGCCAGCATGACTTTACCGTCTCGACTACCAAGGTCGAGCGCGTCATGCACCGCGTGACCCCGCCGCTCATTCGCATGGAGCGTCTGATCTCCACGCCGGTCAACTTTGTGATCCTGCCGATCTTTGCGTTCGTCAACGCACAGGTTCGCCTAGTGGGCGTGGACATGAGCACGCTGCTCACCGACCCGGTGACGCTCGGCGTGTACTTTGGCATGCTGCTGGGTAAGCCGATCGGTATCTTTGGCATGACGTTCGCCTTGGTCAAGCTCAAGGCCTGCGAGCTGCCGCACAATGTCAACTGGCATATGATTGCCGGCGTGGGCATTCTGGGCGGTATCGGCTTTACCATGTCGATTCTCATCAGCGGCCTCGCCTTCCCGACGGCCCAGTTTGAGGTTCTGGCTGCCAAGGCCGCTATTCTCGCCGGTTCGGTCACCGCGGCCGTGCTCGGCATGATCTACATGAGCGTGGTCTGCAAGCATCCCGCGCCCAAGGGCGAGTAAAAGCACATACAAGTTTGAAAACGCCGCCTGTGAACACCATCGCAAGCGGCGTTTTAGTCATTGGGGACGTTCTTAAATGACTAGGGCTATTCCACGGTGCCGTAGACGGCGCCCCAGCCGTGGGCGGCCAAGGCGGAGTTGAGCTGGTCACAAAGCGATTGACGGTCGTAGTAGCCGGGCGGCAAAAGGTTCACGATTTCCATGAGGTCGGGCGCGAGGTCCAAGATCTCGGCCTGCACGATGAGATCCAGGCGGTCGATGGCGCGGCGGTCATAAAACAGTCCGTCGACCAGGCGCTGCAGGTCGCCGAATTCCTCGGCCTGGAACGATCCGTACTCCATAGTGCCTCCTTGGGCGCCCCACGCCGGCATGCGCGGCGATGTCGTAATTCATTGCGATGGACTTAATCTATCACGGCTTCATACCGTTGCGGCAGTGGCGGTCTATACTTAGACGAACTGCAACGTCCCGCTTCGCGAAAGGTCGCACCCATGCAGACGATCTACCAGAAGATGGAAACCACCGAACTCGATGCCGCCATCGAGGCGCTCAAAGCCGAGGTCGCCGAGGTCAAGG
>DBFWDM010000248.1:0-6207 GCA_048484635.1 Collinsella sp. | reverse complement strand
GCATCCGAAAACGGAGATTCAAATACCCATGATTGCAAAGACCATTCGCACCTGTTTTCCGATCGCTGCGGCTGCCGTTTCCGACAAGGCCGAGGAGATCAACAAGCTCAACGTCTTCCCCGTACCCGACGGCGACACCGGTACCAACATGTCGCTCACGCTTGCCTCGGTGACCAAGGAGCTCTCCGCCCTTCCTGCCGACGCCGACATGGAAGCCATCGCCGGCGCCATCACCCACGGCTCCCTGATGGGTGCCCGCGGTAACTCTGGCGTTATCACGTCGCAGATTCTGCGCGGCGTGGCCGAGGGCCTTGTCTCTGCCGACGAGCCTATTACGTCCGCCAACATTGCCTTCGCCTTCCGTCGTGCCGTCAAGGTTGCCTTCCAGGCTGTCCGCAAGCCCATCGAGGGCACGATCCTCACGGTCCTGCGCGATGTCTCGACCAAGGCCGATGAGTGCGAGAAGAAGAAGTTCTCGGCCGAGGATGCGCTCGATGCTATCGTCGTCGAGGCGTACCAGTCCGTCGCCCGCACGCCCGACTTGCTGCCCGTCCTCAAAGAGAACGGCGTGGTCGACTCAGGCGCCTTCGGCTTTGCCATCTTCCTGGAGAACTTTGTTGCCGCCGCGCTTGGTCGCAGCACCGTTGTCGAGGATTTCTCCGCTACGTTTGACTCCGCCGGCTCTGCCCGCGATGCCGCTCTTGGCCGTGTTGAGATCGAGGCTAACGACGACTGGGAGGGCTCGGAGTTCCGCTACTGCAACGAGTTCCTCTTTAAGGCTGACGCCCCATTTGACGAGGACGAGTGCCTTAAGTTCCTAGGCTCCATGGGCGACTGTGAGCTGCTCGTGGGCGCCTATCCCGACTACAAGATCCATGTGCACTCCAACACCCCCAACCTGGTGCTCGAGCACATGCTGCAGCTCGGTCAGATCTATGAGGTCTTTATCCACAACATGGAGATGGAGGCCCACGACCGTACCGCCAAGATCCACGAGGATCAGGAAAAGGCCGCCGAGCCCGCCAAGGCGCTGGGCTTTGTCGCCGTTGCCGCCGGTTCCGGCGAGGCCGACATCCTCAAGTCCCTTGGCGTCGACGTGGTCGTCTCCGGTGGCCAGACCATGAACCCCTCGACCGCCGACCTGCTGGGCGCGGTGGACCAGGTCAACGCGACCTCAGTCATCATCCTGCCCAATAACGGTAACATCCGCATGGCTGCCGAGGCCGCAGCTTCTGCCTGCACCGACAAGAAGGTCGCCGTCGTTCCCACCAAGACCGTCCCGCAGGCGTTCTCCGCGCTGTTCGCGGTCCTGCCCGATTCCGAGCTCGAGGAGGCCGTCGCCGCCATGGTCGACGCCATCAGCGAGGTCCGCGATGGCGAGGTCACCCGCGCCGTGCGCGATTCCAGCGCCTCTGACGGCTCTCCGATTCACTCCGGTGACGTCATGGGTATCATTGCCGGCTCCATCGATGTGGTCGGCTCTGACGTGAAGCAGGTCACGCTCGATTGCATCAACCGCATGCAGGAGGAAGAGGAGGGCGATGCGCTGACGATTCTGGCCGGCGAGGAGCTGTCCGACGAGGACTTCCAGGAGATCGTCGACGCTATCGAGGAGGCTCAGCCCGATCTGGAGATTGATGCCCATCGTGGCGAGCAGCCGCTCTATCCCGTGATCTTCTCGATCGAGTAGGCAACTGCCCATGTCCGAGCTGTGCTCCGTGCCGCGCGTCTCGGAGCGCTTTGCCCAGAGCAATGCGCTCGACGAGGATATCGCGCGACTCAAATATGTTTCGGGTAAACGTGAGGAGGCCCTTCGCCGTCTGGGAATTCGGACGGTGGGGGACCTCCTTCTCCATATCCCTCATCGATACCTCGACTTTACCCGTTCGTGGTCCATTGAGATGGCGCCCATCGGTACCGTGTGCACCATCATCGCCACGGTCGACCGTATCGTCCAAAAGCAGCCGCGTCCGCGCATGCAGGTGACTGAGGTCTCACTTGTTGATGAGACGGGCGTGCTGCAGGTCGCCTTTTTCCGCCAGCCCTGGATTGCCCAGCAGCTTAAGCAGGGCGACCGCCTGGCCGTGATGGGCAAGGTCGAGTTTGCCTACGGCTTTAAGCAGATGGCCTCGCCCCACTTTGAAAAGCTCGAGGACGGGCGCGCCGCAGGCACCATTCTGCCGGTCCATTACGTGAGCGATGGCGTGAGCCAGGCGTGGATGCGCCGCATCGTAAGCGGCGCGCTCGAGGTCGTCGGCAATCCGTTCGATCCGATTCCCGCGCCGCTGCGCGCAAAGCGGAAGCTCATGAGCAATGCCCGCGCGTTGCGTTCGATCCACTTTCCCTCGAGCATGGCTGAGCGCGACATCGCACGCCGGCGTCTTGCCTACGAGGAGTGCCTCTACCTGCAGCTGGCGCTGCGTCTGCGCAACGACGGCGGCCTGGTCGATGTGGTGCCCTATGCCCACACTGCAGGCGAGCATCTGGGCGCGCTTAAACAGGCCCTTCCGTTTTCGCTGAGCGACGAGCAGGAGGCCGCATTCCAAGACATCCTGCATGACATGTGCGATGGCGGGCGCGTGATGAACCGTCTGCTGCTGGGCGATGTCGGTACCGGTAAGACCGCCGTTGCCGCCTGCGCGCTGGCTGTGGCTGCCGATAGCGGCACGCAGGCCTGCGTTATGGCGCCCACGGGCGTGCTGGCGCGCCAATATGCCGATAAGACCGGCCCTCTGCTCTCGCAGGCCGGCATGTCCTGGGCGCTTCTGACGGGCGCCACGCCGGCCGCAGAGCGCGAGCGCATCCATGCCCAGCTGGAATCGGGCGAGCTTGACGTGCTCTTTGGCACCCATGCGGTGCTTTCGGATAACGTTGCGTTCAAGCATCTGTCGCTTGTTGTTATCGACGAGCAGCACCGCTTTGGCGTTGGCCAGCGCAACGCCCTACGCGCGAAGGGCCCCGGTGCCGATCTGCTCGTTATGACGGCAACGCCCATCCCGCGTACGCTGGCGCTTTCGGTCTACGGCGATCTGGATACGAGCATCATCCGCCATCGGCCTGTTCCGGGTGCCGGTGTGACGACGTGTGTTCTCACCGAGTCGAGCCGTGACCTCGCCTGTGGAGCCATCCGCGAGGCGCATGACAAGGGTCAGCAGGCCTACGTGATTTGCCCGCTCGTGGAGCCGAGTGACTCGACCGATGAGCTGGAAGACGTGCCCGGTATTGCCCGCGACGATGAGGGCCGCGTAACCGTCCCCGTGCCGCTGCACGATACGGCGACCGAGCTCGATCGCCTGCGTTTGGCGTTGCCGGGTCTTGCCATCGAGCGCCTTCACGGCCGTATGCCAGCGGGGGAGAAGGACCAGGTTATCGATGCCTTTAAGCGTGGCGAGATTGACGTGCTCGTCTCGACTACGGTGGTCGAGGTGGGCGTCGACGTGCCCAACGCCACCGTCATGGTCATCGAGAACGGCGAGCGCTTTGGTTTGGCTGCCCTGCACCAGCTGCGCGGTCGCGTGGGCCGTGGCAGCGTGTCGGGCACGTGCCTGGTCATGACGCACTCCAAGGGCAACGGCGGCGCATCGGCGGCACAAGACCGTCTCCTGTCGCTCGAAAAGACCTCGGACGGCTTTACGCTCGCCCAGATGGACCTGCGCCTGCGCCATGAAGGCGAGATCCTGGGTTATCGCCAGCATGGTGGTGTGACCCTGCGCTTTGTCGACCTGGACGCCGACGAGGAGCTGATCGAGTGGGCCCATTTGGACGCGGTCGAGCTCTTGCGGTATGCTTGCAACCTTGACTCTGTGGCGACGCGTCCCTTGCGCGACGCGGTCGCCATGCGTTATCGACATATCTTTAAGGAGGTCAGCGGAGGATGAGAATCATCGGCGGCGAATGGCGCGGTCGTAAGATCGAGGAGCCCCGTGGTCGCGATGTCACCCGCCCCACGACTGATCGCGTGCGCGAGGCGTGCGCATCTATGGTCATGTCGGCATTCGATTTCGATTTGGACGAGGTTCGTGTGTTGGACGCCTTTGGCGGCTCCGGTGCCTTAGGGTTAGAGATGCTCTCTCGTGGGGCCCGCTCGCTCACGACGTTTGAGATCGATCGCAACGCCGCGCGGCTCATTACCAAGAATATCGAGTCGCTCTGCCGTGACCGTGCGCGTTGGCGCGTGGTCACGGGCGACATGCTGACGAGTGCCTCACGCGGTCGTGTACCGGGCGGCCCCTTTGATCTGGTCCTGCTCGACCCGCCCTATGCTTTTGGTGCCGAGCCGGTCGAGGAACTGCTGCAGAATCTGGCCCAGCAGGGTCTGCTTGCGTCTGGCGCTTACGCCCTGTTTGAGCATGCCGCCGCCGATGCGGGCGCGCATCCGGCAGACTTTGAGACTGTACGTGAGAAGCGCTACGGCATTACCTCGGTCGACCTGCTCCGTTGGGTCGGCGATAGCAAGGACGGCGGCACTGATGCTAACGAAAATGACGAGGCAGTATCCCCGGAGGACGCCCATGAGTGACACTATTAATCGCGTGATCGTCCCGGGCACCTTCGATCCCATCACGTTTGGCCATATCGATGTGATCCGCCGCGCCCGCCGCATCTTTCCCAGCGTGATCGTCGCTGTTGCCGAGTCGCAGGGTAAAAACGGTGTGGGCACCACGTTTATGCTCGATGAGCGCGTGGCTCTGGCCCGCGAGGCGCTCGGTGATATCGACGGCGTCGAGGTCCTGCCCTTTACCGGCCTCTTGGTCGACTTCGCTCGTGAGCAGGGGGCGGGGGCCGTGGTCAAGGGTCTGCGCGCCATGACCGACTTTGAGTATGAGCTGCAGCAGGCCGACCTTAACTATCGCCTGGATAGCGAGCTGGAGTCCATCTTTGTCATGAGTGCGCCGCAGTACGGCTATATCTCGAGCTCGGTCGTTCGCCAGATCGCCTCGCTCGGCAGTGACGTATCGACGTTTGTCCCGTCCAACGTGGTCGAAGCGCTCAAACATCGCTTTTCGTGACGTTTCTTATTGCCTGGTGGCATGTGGTAAACTAGCACGATGATATGTTACCTATGAAAGGAGACCGGATGCCGGGCGAGAATTTTCCTGGCGATAGGATCGTCAGCTTGGTCGATGAGCTCGAAGGGCTGATCGAGGAAGCCAAGCCGCCTTTCGGCAAGAACGCTCAGTTCAAGGTCATCGACGCCGACGTGTTCTTCAACATCCTCGACGAGATCCGCATGAGCTATCCCGAGGAGTGGCAGAAGTCCCGCCGTATCCTTAAGGAGCGCGAGGAGCTTATGGCTTCCGCCGCCGCTCAGGCCGATTCCATCATCGCCGACGCTCAGCAGCAGGCCCTCACCATTGCCGGTGAGCAGGAGATCGTCCGCCTTGCGCAGCAGCAGGCCGACGACATCCGCGATCGTGCCCAGCAGTACGAGCGCGAGACGCGTTATGCTGCCGAGGACTACGCAGAGCAGGTCTTTACGCACCTGGAGGAGAACCTCAAGAGCCTGACCGGCACCGTTACCCGTTGCCGTCAGCAGCTCAACGAGGGTGCCGCCCAACAGAATGGTCAGTGGTAATGGCTGAGTTCCCGAGCGTTACCGTCGATCTTTCCGAGCAGCTCGAGTTTCCTGGAGATTCGTATCCGCTGACCGGTAAGGTCGATGTCGCCACCTACACGGTAGGCGAGAAGGAGTACCAGCTTCAGGACGGCATCGACTACGACGTTGTCTTTACCAATGCCGGTACCGGTGTCTTGCTCACGGGCATGGTCCGCGCGCACGCCACCGGCGAGTGCGACCGTTGCCTGGAACCTGCCTCGTTTGATATCGCCGGCGAGATCGAGGAGTTCTACCTCTTTGAGGAGCCCGAGGATCCCGAGGCCTACGAAGACGGCTACGAGCTCCTGGGCGAGGATCGCATCGTCGATCTGGGAGAGCCCATCAACGACGCGGTCGTCATGGACACGCCGTTCGTTGTCCTGTGCAAGCCCGATTGCCGCGGCCTTTGCCCCACTTGCGGTTGCAATCTCAACGTCGAGCAATGCGATTGTGCCGCCCAGGCAGAGGCAGAATGGGCCGCTGCCACGGAAAATCCATTTGCAGCATTGAAGAATCTCAAGCTTGATGAGTAAAACTGTGGTAGTATCGCTACTTGCGCGTAATCGCCACACTGGATAGTTCATAAGGAAGGTCACTATGCCCGTACCTAA
>DBFWDM010000247.1:0-9555 GCA_048484635.1 Collinsella sp. | reverse complement strand
GGAGTACAGCGTGCCGTACTCGGTCGATAGGCTCACATACACGGCACCCGGGAACACCGTGTGCTCGTAGCTCTCGTTTTCGTAGAACACCTGGATATAGTTCTCGAGGTCCTCGGCGTGCATCTTGCCCTCGTAGCCGGGGATGGTGAGCACCTTGTGGCCGCCAAACTCGATAGCGCCCGCCTCGTGACAGGCGACGTGGCCAGTCTCAGCAGCAACGACGCCCTCGTAGGGCGCAAGCAGCATGTCGATCACCGTCGCGTTGGCCTGCGTGCCGCCCACCAGAAAAAACACGTCGGCATCAGGGGCCTGGCAGGCCTCGCGAATAAGTTGCTTGGCGCGCTCGGTGTGCGCATCGGTACCGTAGCCGGGCTGCGGCTCCATATTGGTGTCGACGAGCGCCTGCAGCACTGCCGGATGTGCGCCGTGGGAATAATCGTTGTTAAACGCGAGCATGGCAATCCTCTCTTACCGGGTATCGGCCAGATGATTCAAACGGAGCTATTGTACGCCGTTGGGATAGGCAATGCGCGCGGCAAGGCACTCAAGTGCCAGTACCAGGGCAAAACCGCAGCTCACGTCACTCAAAAAGTGCGCACCTATCACGATGCGCCCAAAGGCGACGAGCGCCGCGATCACAGCCGCCGCCCAAAAAATCACGCGGCGACGCGACGGTTTTTCCTTAAAGGCTGCCGCGGGAAGCCCGGCGAGCATAAGGCCGATCGCCGCATGCGCCGTGTGTCCGCTCGCAAACGACTTGAACCCGTCCTTGATCACGCCGGCGGCGATATAGGTCCACTTGTCGGGATTGCCGATCACCCACCACGGCTGAAAATTGAGCCCCGGCGTGACCTCGATCACGCGCATGCGCGGGCGCGACCACAGTGGCTTGACGATCACGTTGAGGATGATGGCCTGAGCGATCCACACGGCAAGCACCATCAACGCCCAGCGCGTGAGTTCGTCGGGCTCGGTCGTGCGCGTGAGGCGATAGACGATAAGGTTGGCAGCGATGACCAGCACAAACGTCAGCACCAACTGAGCCGCAATGAGTTTACCGCCAACCCTCAGGGACGAAACGATCTCGTAGCCGGTCAGGCCAACGTTGACGAGGATGCCGAGCGCGGCAAGCCATTTGCTGCCCCTGGAGTCGGGACGCACCGCGCGCACGAGCATAACGCCCGCGATGCTCGCCGTCAGCTCAAACGGCAACTCGCCAGCGGCCTCGATAAAGCGGCCGTACATGCTGCCGATGTTGAACAGCGCGCTCGAGATCTGATAATCGAAGAAACTGCCCACGCCCAGACAAAGACACAGGACAACCGCGATAGCGGCGGCGTCTTTCTTGTAGATGTACCCGAACATGCTTTCCTTTCGATGGGGCTGGAATCAACCTGCGAGGTGGCGGGCAAAGAACAACTGGTAGCTCTGCCCCGCCACGCCCCCTACTTGTTAGTCATCGTCGCTCGCGCCTAATTGCTGCAGCAGCATGAGTGCCGCGGCCACGGGGCCGGTGCCGTCGTTGGCGTCGAGACCGCGACCCAGGCCGCTGCCCGCGCCGGCGCCCGCCTTGTAGGGCACCGACAACTTGCGGCTCTTGGGGAAGTTCACCGCGCCATAGCGGGTCTTAAGCTCAAAGGCCACCTTCTTGGGCACGTCGACGCCCAAAAACGTGATGCGACCGCCGCTGAGCGTGACGCTCTCGAGCCCCAGGCGCTCGCCGCGAATGCGGATGCGCGCGCGATTGAACAGGTTGAGTCCCGCCAACGGCAGCTCACCATGCGCGGCCTCGGTCTCTTCCTGCACCTCGTCAATGCTCTCCAGGTCCTCGGCCGCTGCGAGCTTACGGTACACGAGCACGCGCTGGTCCACCGCCGGCAGGTACTCCTCGGACAAGAAGTAGTCGGCCGGCAGGTTAATACCCACGCTCGCCGCCTCCACGCCGGCGTCGTCATCGCCGCGCGCCTCGGCCACGGCCTGGCCCAGCATCTGCGTAAACAGATCAAAGCCCACGCTCGACAGGTTGCCGTGCTGCTCGGCTCCCATAAGCGAACCGGCGCCACGGATCTCTAGGTCGCGCATGGCGATGCGCATGCCGCTGCCCAGGTCCTGGAACTCGGAAAGTGCGGTCAGGCGCGCCGTTGCCTCCTCGGTGAGCGGCAGCTCGCCGGGGAACATAAAGTACGCGTAGGCCTGCGTGGCAGAGCGGCCCACACGGCCCTTGAGCTGGTAGAGCTGCGCCAGGCCAAGGCGCTGCGAGTCCTCGATGATCAGCGTGTTGGCCGTTGCGTTGTCGATGCCGCTCTCCACGATGGTCGTGGCGATGAGCACATCGATCTTTTTGGTCGCGAACTCAATCATCACGTCCTCGACCTCGCGCGGGCTCATCTTGCCGTGTGCCACGCCCACGCGCGCCTCGGGCGCGGCCTCATGCACGCGCGCCACGGCGTCATCGATGGTCTTAACGCGGTTGGACACGTAGTACACCTGGCCGCCGCGGCCCACCTCCAGGCGAATCGCCGCGCTCACCACATCGGGGTCGTACTCCCCCACGTGCACGATCACGGGACGACGCCCGGTCGGCGGTGTGGTGATCAGGCTCATGTCGCGCACGCCGCTCGTGGCCATCTGCATGGTTCGCGGAATAGGCGTTGCCGAAAGCGTGAGCACGTCGATTTGCTCGCGCAGGTTCTTGAGCTGCTCCTTGTGCTGCACACCAAAGCGCTGCTCCTCGTCGATGATCACCATGCCCAGGTTCTTGGGGTTCACGTCGGCAGAAAGCAAGCGGTGCGTGCCGATGAGCACGTCGATCGTGCCCTCGGCAAACGCCTTAAGCGCGCGCTTTTGCTGCGCCGGGGTGCGGAAGCGGCTGAGCACTTCGACCTCGAGACCAAACGGGGCAAAGCGCTCAAAGAACGTCTCGTAGTGTTGCTGGGCCAGAATGGTCGTGGGGCAGAGCACCATGACCTGGCGGCCGGAGTCCACGCACTTAAACGCCGCGCGCAGAGCGACCTCGGTCTTGCCAAAGCCCACGTCGCCGCACAGCAGGCGGTCCATCGGTTTGGGCGCCTCCATGTCGGCCTTAATATCGGCGATGGCCTCCAGCTGGTCGCGCGTCTCGTCGTAAGGAAAGCTCTGCTCCATCTCGATCTGCTCGGGCGTGTCGGGCGGGCAGGCGATACCGGTAATCGAAGAGCGGCGCGTATACAGATCGACCAGGTCAAACGCCAGCTTTTTGGCGTTCTTGCGCGCCTTGTTGGTGGCACGCGTCCAGTCGGCGGTGTTGAGCCTGGTCAGGCGCGGCTTGTCGCCGTCGGGGCCAACATAGCGTGTGATGCGGTCGACCTGCTCGAGTGGCACGTAAAGCTTGTCGCCGTCGGCATATTCCAGCAAGAAGTAGTCGCGCTCCTTGCCGCCCACTTCCTGGCGCGCGATCTCGCGAAAGAGCGCGATGCCGTGGGTGGCGTGCACCACGTAGTCGCCTGGCTTAAACGGGAACGTGATCTGCGTAATGTCCACCTTGCGGCGGCTGCGCGCGCGGTTGGCGTCCATGCGGGCGTTGAGGTCGGCGATCGAGAACACGGCCAGGTTGGCATCGGGCACCACCACGCCCTGCGGCAGAGCGGCATCGACAAAGGTCACGCGTCCGCGCGAGATAGTAGGCACGGCGGCGCCGGCGGCAGCTTGGGCGGCGCCCGCCTCGAGCGAGCGGGCGTTGAGCGCATCGGCCTTGCGCTCGCGAATTGCAGCATGGGCATTCTGACGGGCAGCACGGTCGGCAGAATCTGCCGCCGCCACGCGCACGCGCTCGCCAATGACGCCGGCGTTTTCGGGCGCCGCGGTCAGCGATTCCTCAAAGGTAATGCCCTCGTCGCCAAAGGTGAGCTCCATCGACTCGCGCGCACCGCGGTCGGGAATGGCAAACACGCAGGCGTAACGCTTGCCCACGACTTCCTGAATGCGCGTCATAAAGCGATTGTCCGAACCCGCGATGGCCGGCTGCTCAATCTTGAGCTCGGCCGTAACCGCACCGCCGGCACGGATGAGGCTTACGTAGTTCAGGCGCTGCTGAGCACCAAAATCGAGCTGCTGGGCACGTACATACAGGCCATCCAGTCGGTCGACCCCCGCCTCGCCGGCACGGACCTCGATATCCTCGTAGGCACGCAGGCAATCGTCGAACAGCGAGCGCGGCTCGGACAGCACCACGAGCGCCTTGCCGCTCACGTGCGCCAGCGGGCTCACGGTCTGGCCGTACATCACCGGCAAAAAGCGGTCGAGCTCGGGCGTGACGATACGCGCATCCACCATCTCGAGCAGCGCTGCCAGTTTGCTGTCGTCCTGGCTGGCGCGATAAAGCGCCACATGCATGTTGTGGACGGCCTCGTCGGTAAGCGCCAGCTCACGGCAGGGGAAGATCTCGATGCTGTCCTCGTTGCCGATGGTCTGCCCCGTTGAGCTCACCATGCGACGGATGCGATCGATCTCGTCGCCGAAGAACTCGATGCGCACGGGCGCTTTTTCCTGCGCGGGGAACACCTCGACGGTGTCGCCGTGCACGCGGAACAGACCAGGCGCGTCGGCGGCGCCGGCATTGGTGTAGCCCATGCCCACCAGGCGCTGCGGCACCTCGTCAAAAGGAATCTCCTCGCCCACCGCGAAGGTCGTGGACTCCCAGTAGCGGCTCTCGACTGGCGGCACGCAACGCAGCAACGCGCGGGCCGAGGCGACCATGATGCAGTTGTCACCGCGAACGATGCGTCCCAGGGCCTCGCAGCGCTGGGCAACCACAGCATCGTCGGGCGCCTGCTCGCGCCACGGATAGTCCTTGCGCTCGGGAAAACGGCACACGTGTGCCAGACCCACGTAGGCGGCAAGGCTGCGCGCGGCGCGATCGGCCGCATCCTCGCCGCTCACAATGTAGACCGTCGGGCGCGGACGGCGCGCAAACTGGGCGGCCGCCATAAGCGTGCGACCCGACTGCGACACGGCCAGCGTCACGTCCTCGCCGGCATCGAGTCCGGCCTCGACGGTCTGCAGCACCTCGGCAGTGTAGAGCTGCGCGGCTATACGGTGAATGAGCATGCTGTTCCTCCGGCATCGCAACGCCAAAAGCCCGCCGGGGCAAGCTCGGCGGGTCGTACGTCAAATACATTGCCTGTCATGGTAGCGCATGGAGAGGACTCCGGCTCAAGGGCAAACCCAGCCCCGCAAAAAACGCCAGACGAAGATGCGTTCCGCCCTACCCCGCTACGCGCACGCTGGGGCACAAATCTGCCAGCGGACACTCGTCACACTTGGGCTTGCGGGCATCGCAGATCTCGCGACCAAAGGTGATCCACTGATGGTTGACCGACTCCCAATACTCGTGCGGCAAAATCTTGAGCAGATCCTGCTCGGTCTTGAGCGGCTCCTTGGCATGCGTCTTGGGACTCAGCATCAGGCGGTGCGCAATGCGGTTGACGTGCGTGTCCACCGCAATGCCCTCCACGATGCCATACCCCACGTTGAGCACGATATTCGCCGTCTTGCGTCCCACGCCCGGCAGCTTCACGAGTTCCTTCATGTCGGCCGGCACCTCGCCGCCATAGTCGGCGACGATCATCTGCGCGGCCTCCACGGCGTGCTTGGCCTTGCTCTTATAAAAGCCGAGTGACTTGATGGTGTCTGCCACGTCAGCCACACTCGCCCCGGCCATGGCCTCGGGCGTGGGCCACTGGGCAAACAGCTTCGGCGTCACCTTGTTGACCTGCGCGTCGGTCGTTTGCGCCGAGAGCAACACCGCGATCAGCAGGCGGAAGGGATTCTCGTGGTCCAAAAAGCACTCGACCGGGCCATAGCGACGGTTGAGGCGCTCACACACCTCAACGGCGCGCTCGCGTTTGGCGGCATTGGTCTCGCGTGGCATAACGACTCCTCGGCTCAACGGCACAATAAACTTATGGGCACAATTGTCCCACGTCCGAGACGCTTACGCCTCCAAGAATGCGCCGGTCTGACGGCTCCACAGGCTCGCGTACTCGCCACCCGCCTCGACGAGCTGCGTATGCGTGCCGTCCTCGACAATCTCGCCATCGGCCAGCACCACAATGCGGTCAAGCGCCGCCACGGTGGACAGGCGGTGCGCCACCACAATGGAGGTGCGGCCGCGCATCAGATTCTCGAGCGCCTCCTGCACCAACGCCTCGGACTCGCTGTCCAAGGCAGACGTCGCCTCGTCGAGCACCAGAATCGGCGCGTCGGTTAGGATGGCGCGGGCGATAGCCACGCGCTGACGCTGACCGCCAGAGAGCTTGACGCCGCGCTAGCCCACCATAGTGTCAAAGCCACGGGGCAAGCGGTCGATAAACTCGGTCGCATTAGCCAAGCGAGCCGCCTCGCGAATCTGCTCATCAGTGGCGTTGGGACGACCGTAGGCAATGTTTTCGCGAATGGAGCGGTGGAACAGCAGCGCCTCCTGCGGCACGTAGGCAACCTGACGGCGCAGGCTCTGCTGCGTGCAGCGCGAGACGTCCTGGCCGTCCACGAGCACGCGGCCGCCCTGAACATCGTCCAGGCGCAACAACAACTTGGTGAGCGTCGTCTTGCCCGAGCCCGATTTGCCCACCAGGCCCACGCGCTGGCCCGCCGCCACATGAAGTGTCAGGTCATCGAACACGCCCTCGCCCGCCGCAGCGTCACGGTACGCAAAGCTCAGCTGCTCAAAATCAATCGCGCCCTCGGTCACTTTGAGCTCGGGGGCGTCCGGGTCATCTGCCACCAAACGTGGCTCGTCCAGCACGCGCGTCATCTCGGCCGCATCGCCGAGCGCGCGGTTGATGCGCTGCATCATGGAGCTTACGTAGTTCAGGCGCATGGTGAGGTTATAGGTGTAGGTAAAGATCATGACGAGCGAGCCGGCCGAGATGCCAAACCACGCGTTGCCGCCCGCCACGAATACGCTCACCACGGCCATGGTGATGACGATAAGACCCGAGGTCGTAAAGTTGCGCTGCATCATGGCGTGCATCGAGACCGTCTCGGCATCGCGCGCGGCACGATCAGCGGCGTCGAACAGATCACGTTCAAAGTCCTCGCGCCCGCAGGTCTTGACGGCCAAGATGTTCGTGACCGCGTCGGAGAGCACGCCCGAGAGCTTGTTCTGCGCGGCGGACGTCGCGGCCGAAAGCGGCATGATGCGCTTGTACATAAGCCAGACAAACGCGATGTAGACGGCCATGATGCACACCAGGATCACGGTAAACGTCGGCACCACCGGGGCGAGCGCCGCCACCGTGCAGATGACCGAGGTGATGGTGGGGATGAGCGAATACACCGTCACGTCGACCAGCCCCGTATAGCCGCTCATAAAACGGCTCGTCTGGCTCACGAGCGATCCGCCAAAGCGGCTGGTGTGAAATGTCATGGATTGATTGGAGAGCGTGTCGAAGCACAGGCGCGCCAGGTGATAGTTGCCCGCAATCTCGAGCTTGTAGACGGTGTAGTCCTGCAGCTTGGAGAGGATTTGGCCCACCAGGTTAACGAGTACGAGCGCCAGGATATAGGGGCCGAAGACCTCAAACACCTGATCACCCGCCACGGGACCGGCTTGAACGCGGTCGACAATGAGGGCCATCACATAGGTATTGGCAAACGTCAGCAAAAAGATGTAGCCCGCCGACGAGAACACCGAGAGAAAGACAATCAGCGGCTGCGTGCGCGTGACACCCCAAAACCGCTGCAGCGTGCGGCGCACGGTGGAGCGTTTCAGCGGACTGGTGTTTCTCTGAGACATGGGCTTCCTTTCGCGTCTGATAGGGCGAAACGCCATTGTTGCACACTAAAGCGCACTTCAGGCAAGCGCGATGTGAAAGGCAGCGGGGTGCCCGCGTTTGCGCCGGTGCCCCGCTGCCTTGTTGCAATTAGTCCTCGTCTTCTTGGTCTGTGGAAAGGCCCGCGGGCGTGAGTCCCAAGATCTCATCGGCTTGGTCGGCGTCTTCCAGCGCGTCGATATCCTTGAGCTTGCGCTCCATGACGTTGGTGCGCGTGGTGATGATGCCCTCGACCGTTTTGCCCGCGGTCTCGATCTGCTGCTGGGCGCGGCGCAGCGCCTTTTGATAGCGCGGCAGCTCGGCCTTGACGGCGGAGAGCACGCGCAGCACGTCGTCGGTACGTTTTTGCAACTTAAACGTTTGGTAACTCATCTGTAGGCTGTTGAGAATGGCCGCCATGGTGCTGGGGCCGGCAACGTTGACGTGATAGTCGCGGCCCAGGGTCTCGATAAGCCCGGGGCGGCTGACGACCTCGGCGTACAGTCCTTCAAACGGCACGAACATGATGCCAAAGTTGGTCGTTGCCGGCACACTCAGGTACTTTTCGCAGATGTCCTTGGCCTCGCGCTTGACCATGGTGTCGAGCGTCTTGCGCGCAGCCGCCACGGTCTCCGCATCGCCCGACTCCTGCGCGTCGAGCAAGTGCTCGTACGCGTCGCCCGGAAACTTGGAGTCAATCGGCAGCAGCACGGGATCGCCCTCGTCCACCGGCAGCTTGACGGCAAACTCAACGCGCTCCGAGGCGCCGGGCTTGGTGGCGACATTTTCCAGATACTGGTCGGACGTAAGGATGTCCGCCAGGATTGCACCCAGCTGCACCTCGCCCAAAATGCCGCGCGCCTTCACGTTGCCCAGCACGCGCTTAAGGTCGCCCACGCCGGTGGCGATGGACTGCATGTCGCCCAGGCCCTTGTACACGGCCTCGAGCTGGTCGCTCACCTGCTTAAACGATGCCGACAGGCGATCGTTGAGCGTGCGGGAGAGCTTCTCGTCCACCGTCGCGCGCATCTGATCGAGTTGCACGTTGTTGTCTTTGCGGATAGCACCCAGCTGGGCATCGACCGTCTCGCGCACCTTGTCCAGGCGGTGCTCGATGCCCTCGCGGTTGGCACCGAGCTGTTGGGCCGTCTCGCGGCGCAGGTCATCCATCCGGTCACCAGCTTGCGAAAACTCACGTGCGATGGTCAGGTAACGTTGCTGCTCCACGGCCGCATCTGTCGTCTGCTGCTGCGCGATGGCATTGGCCGTGCGGCGAGTTTCGGCCAGCGCGACGTTCAGGGCATCGAGCGCGTTGTTGGCCTGCTCGAGTGCTGTCAGCGTTTCCGCGCTACTGTCGCCACGCTCCCGCAACTCGGCACGCAGGCTCTTGAGCTGGAGGGCGCAAGCCACAGCAACCCCCACCGCCACCAAGGCGATCACAACAAGCACAATATCAATAGCAGACATAAACTCCGCCCAACAAACCCAATCGAGCACCAATCAAAACCGCGATCAATCTTACCCCGCCATACGCACCGGGCGCCCGGCCCCTTCTTGGGCGCCCCTCTCCTCCGCATATTCCATAATGCGGCGCGCCGTCTCCCTGCTCACCTTTGAGTCATCACCGGCCAAGTATGCGTATACGTTTCCTTTATTCAGGCGCAGAGCACGGCAGAGGCCATAGCGCGTTACACCCGATTCCTCCAATGCTTCCAGCGTTTTCTTTCTCATCAGGGCGTTCACCCTTCTATCGGCCGCCGGCTTT
>DBFWDM010000246.1:0-3753 GCA_048484635.1 Collinsella sp. | reverse complement strand
TCCTCTCTATCGTGTTGGCGTCCCGTCTGGGGGTCGTGGCTGGCGATTGCCGGGCGACCCTTCGAAAGGGACATGACATGCAGCCCCTATAATACCGCGAAATGCACGGAATATTCGGCGAACGGCTCAGTTTTCGTAGCGGGAAGTCCGGAAGTTTTAATTGAAACGGTTTAACTCTATGTTCTGTGGTCGTGAACTTCCGTAGAGGGGGTCCTTCTTGGGCAAGCTTTTGGTCAGTTCTTGTAAGCGTTGCAGGGGTTGACCTGTTGCAACGGTGCCGTTCGCCGCCTGATTACTGCCTTTGGCCGCGCGAGTGTATTGTTTTGCGTGAATGTTTTGATGGCACGCTTCAATCGTGCTGTATTGGATGGCAAGCAGATCCCGGCGAAAGGAACGCCATGCAGCGCGTTTGGAGAACGGTTACCGGCTTTTACCATGTCTGTGCCCGCGGTACGGGCAAGCAGCTCATCTTTGAGGGCGATGAAGACCGGTGGGAGTTTTTGGAGCTGATGCGCGAGTGCTGCCGCGAGGAGGGCGTGACGGTTATCGCCTGGTGCCTTATGGGCACTCACGTGCATTTGGTGCTTGCAGATTACGAGGACAGGATGAGCGCGGCGATGCACCGGTTGCTTTTGACGTACGCGCGGCGGTTCAATAAACGCACGGGGCGCACAGGCCATCTGTTCCAGAACCGTTTTGACCGGCGTTCGCTCGATACCGACTGGCAGGTGATGGAGGCTATTCGCTCCGTACACGCCGATCCGCAGGAGGTGGGCATCGGTCTCATTGAGCGTTATCCCTGGAGCAGCTTTGCGGAACATCTACGCTCTTACGACTGTGATGCGGCCGATGCCGCGAGGGGATTTTCTGATCCTTCTTGCGTGCTTGAACTTTTTGGTTCTGCCGAGGGCTTTATTGCCTATTCGCTTTCGACGCCCGACGGCAGCGAGCCGGCGCTGTGCGATATGAAAGAGACAGAGTGGGAACACCACGCCTTTGCCGACAAGTTGGCGAAGAGCCTCGGGGTTCCGCTCCACGGGGTTAAAGCTGCGCCGTCGGCGCAGCGCAATATCGTCATTCTTGGATTGCACGATGCCGGTTTTACGGTGCGTCAGATTGAGCGATATACGGGGATTGGCAAAAGTACCGTTTCTCGTATCGTGCGTGCCTGTGCACGAACGGCGGTGCAGACTGGCCGAAACGTGGCGTAGGACTGCCTGTGCACCGCAGCTGGGGTCGCCCATATGCCACAACCATTGTTCTAAAAGCTTGGTACGGTAACTGCACTTCTTAATATGCATAGAAAAATCGCCATCTTGCATAAAATAACGGCTCGGTCCGGGTTTGCCCGTGCCTACCCCCGTCTGCGCCGTGCAAAAAACGGAGTTTTCAGCATCGTGTTGCTGTCGGCACCGCCGCAATCTTGCAACATACGGGTCCCGAAGCTATTGATTCCCGCCGTTGCGCCCCCGAAGCGCGTGCCTGCGTCCCGTCAGACCGCGATGCTTGTTCTAAAACACAATATATATGCGCCTAAAGACGTTGATTAACGCTTTCGATGCGTATACACACAGCTTGGCGTGCTGAATACTCGCAAAAATGCACGCCGCTCCCTATGGGACCCGTCTGCGGCAGGCGCGAAGCGAGTCGGAGCTTCGCAGAACGGGGCTTGGCGCATTGCTTGGCGGGCCCGGGGCCCTGCCGCAGGCCTTTGGTGCTGTGGAAAACGCCCGTGCTCGCGTCTGGCTGTGTGGCAAATGTCAGACGGGGCGCCGGACGCGCGGACTTTGTGCGTTCGCGCTCATTAGGTAAAAACAGAGCCGCCCGTATCGGGCGGCTCGGCAATCAAAAACCTTGGATTCGGGGCATAAACTACTGGTTAGCTTGCCCCTCGAGCATGCCGTCGAGGGTGCGCCAGGCGAGCTCGGCGCATTTGACGCGGGCGGGCATGTGCGAGATGTCCTGGAGCTGGGCGGCTTCGTCCAGGTCTTCCAGGTCTTCCTCGGAGAGCTGCTCGCCGCGGATCATGGCGAGGAAGAGCTCTGCCAGGCGGTGAGCTTCCTCGACGGTCTCGCCGGTGATGAGGTCGGCCATGATGTCGGCGCTGGCCTGGCTGATGGCGCAGCCGTGGCCGGTAAAGGAGGCCTCCTCGATCACGCCGTTCTCGACGCGCAGCTGCAAGGTGAGCTCGTCGCCGCAGCTGGGGTTGATGCCGTCGTGCTCGTGCGTGGGAGCATCCATCTCGTATTTATAGTCGGGGTGCGAGTTGTGCTCCATAAATGTGGTGGAGGTGTACAGATTACACATTGAACGTGCTCCAAACGTGATGCAGGCCGGCGATGAACTTGTCGATGTCGGCCTTGTCGTTGTAGAAGGCCACGCTGGCGCGGCAGCAGGCAAGGTTCTCGACGCCCAGCCAGGTAAGCAGCGGCTGCGCGCAGTGGTGACCGGCGCGGATGCAGACGCCGTCCATGTCCATGATGCTCGCGACGTCGTGCGGGTGGATGCCCTTGACGTTAAAGCTCACAACGCCGTGGTGGTTGTCCCAATAGATGGAGCCGATGATCTGGACAAAGTCGAGCTGCATGAGCTCACCCATCAGATAGTGGACGAGTGCCTGCTCGCGGGCCTGGATGTTCTCGTAACCCACGGTGTTGACCAGGTAGTCGAGTGCCGCACCCGTGGCGAAGATGCCGGCGGCGTCCTGCGTGCCGGCCTCGAATTTCTCGGGAACGGGCGCCCAGACGGCGTCCTGCTCGGTGACCGAATCGATCATCTCACCGCCGGTAAGCACTGGCGGCATGGCGTTGAGCAGGTCCATCTTGCCCCACAGCACGCCGATGCCCATGGGGCCCATGGCCTTGTGCGCGCTAAAGGCAAAGAAGTCGGCGCCCAGGTCGGCCACATCGACCGGCATGTGCGGCAGCGACTGCGCACCGTCGACGACCAGGTAGCCGCCGTACTTGTGCACGAGCTTGCCGAGGTTCTTGACTGGGTTCTCGACGCCCAACACGTTGGAGACCTGTCCCACGGCCAGGATCTTGGTCTTGGGACCCACCTTGGCAAGAACCTCCTCGGTGGTGAGCTGGCCGGTCTTGGTGGGGTAGAGGTAGACGAGCTTGGCGCCGGTCTTGCGGCAGACCTGCTGCCACGGGATTAGGTTGGAGTGGTGCTCCATGATGGTGATGACGACCTCGTCACCGGGCTCGAGCACCGTGGGTGCAAAGCTCTTGGCGACCAGGTTGAGCGACTCGCTCGTGTTGCGAGTGAAGACGACCTCGTTGGCCTGGGGAGCGCCGATGAGGTCGGCGATCTGCTGGCGGACCTTCGCGATGGCCTCAGTGGCCTCGACGGACAGCGAGTACAGGCCACGCAGGGGGTTGGCGTTCATGCGCTGATAGAAGTCGCGCTCGGCGTCGAGCACGCAGGCAGGGCGCTGCGCGGTGGCGGCACTATCGAGGAAGGCGATCTCGGGGTGCTGCTGGAACAGCGGGAACTGTGCCTTGTAGGGATTGGTCTCGATGTCGACGGTAGGCCAGCCGCGCGAGGCCTCGTCGCTGGCGTCGAGCTCCATAGGCTCCGGTGCGGTACAGGTATCGCATTTAACGTGCTCGGTGTCGATCATGCGAGCTCCTCTTCAAAGTTGTCGATCAGGTTGTTGCCCAGGCGGACGACGGCGGCGCGGGTGCGCTCGTCGGTGGCGGAAAGCGCGGCGTCCTCCAGCTTGGCGCGGATGAACAGGTCCTCGGCGGC
>DBFWDM010000245.1:0-2577 GCA_048484635.1 Collinsella sp. | reverse complement strand
CTAAGTTCGAGCTCCCTGTTACGTAATCCGCGAGAACATCTCTCGCACTCTTTGGAGGTTTAAGTTGGCTACCCAGAAGATCCGCATTCGCCTCAAGGGCTATGATCACGAGGTCGTCGATCAGTCCGCGAAGCTCATCGTCGAGACCGCTCAGAAGACCGGCGCTCGCGTTTCCGGTCCTGTCCCCCTGCCCACCGAGCGCAACCTGTACACGGTTATCCGCTCGCCGCACATGAACAAGGACTCCCGTGAGCAGTTCGAGATGCGCACTCACAAGCGCCTCATCGACATCCTCGACCCCACCTCGGGCACCGTTGATTCGCTCATGCGTCTCGACCTCCCCGCTGGCGTCGACATCGACATCAAGCTCTAAGCGATATCGCTCATAGCTTAAAGGGTCCCGCTGCCGTTACGGTAGCGGGGCCCTTTTGTTTAGCATGATGGGATTAGACCGCCGGATAAGGCTGCCGAGCGGCTGGCTGTGGCGCCCTATTCGCTCGCGGGACGCAGCGATGCCTCCTCAAAATGGAAGGATCGCAAACCGCCTTCCGTTTCGATACACGCGCGACCAAAGCCATCGACGGTTTTAAAGATGCCGCGTGCCAGCTCGTCGCCGGCAGGGGAACGGGCGATAACGTGCTCCCCAATCCAATTGAGGTGAGTGACATATTCGCCGTGGACGGGCGCGAGCGGTCCGCCGTCTTCTTCCATGGCGTTAAGACGCTCTGCCCACGCATCTACAGCTTCTATAACTGCGTGATAGACCTCATCGAGGAGCATGTTGACGGTGGGAACGCTCTCGTTAAGGTCCGAGAGGCCAATTGCCGCCAGACCGCCATCGGGTACCTCTTGGGGCGTGTAGTTTACGTTGACGCCAATGCCGCAGACGGCGAAGGGCTTGCCTTCGTTATCGCGTGCGGCCTCGACCAGAATGCCGCCGAGCTTGCGTCCTCGCGCGACAAGGTCGTTGGGCCATTTAAGGCGAATCTCGTTTGCAAGACCCTGCTTTTCGAGTGCTTCAAGCACCGCTAGGCCGCTGACGGCGGCAAGACCAGAGAACTTTGCAGGATTAACGCATGGGCGCAGGACAATCGAAAGCAATAAGTTGCCGACGGTTGAGTCCCACTTGTGCCCGCGCCGGCCGCGTCCTGCTGTTTGAGCCCGGGCGGCAAGTCCTGTGCCGTGCGGCGCTCCCTGTTTTCCTGCTTCGAGCAGGTCATCGTTGGTCGATCCGGTTACGTCGACTATCGTTAATTTGGCATCCATAACGGTTGCTACCTCCTAAGTTAATAAGGCAATCGCGTAATGGTGTCGAGAGATAGACACAATGTGAAGCCTTTGTCGCATTTGGACAATTTAATGTTAACACGTCAACAACGACTAAAATGCGCTATCCTCTCTTGGTCGATGTAAACACGTCAACAACTCAAAGGAGGCTAGTGATGGGTTTCACGATTCTTGGAACAGGCTCGGCGCTTCCTGAGCGCAGTGTTTCCAATGACGAGCTGTCTGAGTTCCTCGATACCTCGGATGAGTGGATTTTTACCCGCACAGGTATCAAGAGCCGCCACGTCTGTACCACCGAGTCACTTGACGACCTTGCCGTAGCGGCGAGCGAGCGGGCACTCCAGGTGTCCGGAATCGACGCGAGCCAGCTGGATCTGATCGTCTGCTCGACGACGACGGGTGACCACCTTGTTCCCGCTGAGGCGTGTGCCGTTGCTGAGCGACTAGGAGCGGCGTGCCCTGCCTTCGATGTCTCGGCGGCCTGTGCCGGCTTCGTGTTTGCGCTCGATGTCGCCGAGGGCTATATCGAGCGCGGTCGTGCCGAGCGCGTGCTTATCGTTGCTGCTGAGCAGATGACGCGCGCGCTCGACTGGACCGACCGCGCCACCTGCGTGCTCTTTGGCGATGGGGCAGGCGCCGCAGTGATTGGGGCTGGGGGAGACAGCCCCCTTGCCGTTGAGCTTTCGACGGCGCCCGACGTCGAGACGTTACACGTTCCCGGTCTGGTCGGCACCTCGCCGTTTAAGGCTTCCGCAGATAGCAAGAGCGTGCTGTCCATGAATGGCCGCCGCGTGTTCAAGTTCGGCGTCAACGCCATCTGCGACACGGTCCATAAGCTTGCGGGCGATGCGGGCATTTCGGTCGAAGACATCGACCATTTTGTATTCCATCAGGCTAACGAACGAATCCTGAGTCAGGCGGTCAAGCGCCTCGGCGTGCCAGATGAGCGCGTGGTTCGAACGCTGCGCGAGACCGGCAACATTTCGAGCGCCTGCATTCCCTTTGCGCTTGACCGTCTGGCACGCACCGACGCACTGAATGCGGGCGACACCATCGCCCTCGTTGGATTTGGCGCCGGCCTGGATATAGGTGGCTATCTGCTTCGTTGGAAGTAGTTGCACATAGGAAAAAACGCCCCTAGGGCACAAACAAAGGAGAACTACCATGGCAGATCAGAAGACCTTCGAGCGCGTTTGCGACGTTATCCGCGAGACCGCCGGTCTTGACGATGTCGAGATGAAGCCCGAGTCCACGCTCGAGGAGATTGGTCTCGACAGCCTGGGCACCGTC
>DBFWDM010000244.1:0-7775 GCA_048484635.1 Collinsella sp. | reverse complement strand
CTGACGAGCCTCCTCGTCGGTCTTGAACTCCTGCTGGCTGGCCTTGGGAGCGAACTCCTCCAGGATGGCGGGGCCGTTGGAGCCGGACTGGACGGCGACGTTCTTGTCGGCCAGGTCGTCGACGCTCTTGATGTCGTCGTTATCGGCGAGCACCAGGATAGCCTGCTGCGTGTAGTAATAGGGACCGGCAAAGGAGACGAGCTTCTTGCGCTCGTCAGTGATGGTGTAGGTGGCAAAGACAGCGTCGACCTGGCCGTTCTGCAGGACGGACTCGCGCGTGTCCGAGGTCACCTGGGTGATCTCGACTTTGTTCTCGCCCAGAATGTAGTTGGACAGGAGCTGTGCGATACCGGCATCGAAGCCGCGGGTCTGACCGTCTTTCTCGTTGAGGAGGGAGAAGAGCGTGGAGGTCTGAACGCCACCGATCTTAAAGACGCCGGCGTCCTTGACGGCCGTGGCCCAGGTGCTGGCGGTGATGGCGTCGTCATCGGCCTTGGGGCCGTCGTTGACGAGCTTGTCGAATGCCTTGGCATCGAGCGTGGCGGAAACCTCGGTATCCTCGGAGCTCTTGGAGGAACCGGCGGCGGAACCCTTGTCGGCCTCGGCGCTGGTGTCGGAGCAGCCGGCAAGACCAAGGCCGGCGACGGTTGCGAAGGTGGCGGCGACGAAGCCGCGGCGGTCGAGAACGACCTGCTGGGAGAGGTTCTTGCTCATGGTAGAACACCTTTCTCAATATAATCCCTGGCGGTTGAGTAGAGTTATACCCTGTCGCGCTCAAATGGGTCAACACGAAATAACTCAGAAACATACTTACCTTATGGGTAATTCTACCTACCAAAAAGGGACAGGTTTATTTTGGCAGGTTTTATCTGGGTAAACGTCGCTTATTGCAGCTGAGATAGCGCTTTGCAGACGGCATGGTCGGTGCGGCGGCATGCCTTGCTGCTTTGTCTCAATCTGTAACAGTTAGACGAGGAAATGGGTTCTACCTGTTACAGATCGAGATTTTCACTTCAGGGGAATTCGAATGTCTCGATCTGTAACATCTGGATGGCTAAAAGGTCTCTATCTGTTACAGATTGAGACAAAGGTCAGGGACTAAGACGTCTTGTCTAGATCTGTAACAGTTAGACGGGAATTCGGGCCTTGGATGTTACAGATTGAGATAATCGCGTCGCGAAAACAAAAACCTCCGCAGGGATGCTTTCCTTGCGGAGGTTTTTTACTCGTTGAGTAGCCTTACGGCTTCGGCGGCCATGTTCTCGACCGTCATGCCGTTCTGAGCGAGCAGCTCGTTGGGGTCGTAGCGGTCGGGGAAGCCCTTGGCGATGCCGAAGGTGCGCGTGCGCAACGGCGTGCATGCCGGATAGCATGCCACGCGCTCGCCCCAGCCGCCGTCCAAGATGCCGTCCTCGAGGGTGACGACAACGCGATGCTCGGCGGCAAGACTGTCGAGGAACTCGCGGTCGAGCTCGGTTGCAAAGCGCGGGTTGACGAGCGTGGCCTCGATGCCGTACTCGGCAGTCAGACGGTTTGCCACGCGCTCACCCAGCTCAAAGAAATCGCCAAGCGCGAGCACGGCAACGTCGCGGCCCTGACGCACCACGTTGTAGCGAACGGCGCTGTAGTCGGTGTCTTCGGCGGGCGCAAGGTCGGGGCGGCTTACCAGGCCGATGCCCGGTACGCGGATTGCCACGGGATGCTCGCGGTGGTCGAGCGACCAGCTCAGCATGGACAGATATTCCTCCATGCAGGCCGGCGCCAAGTAGTGCATGTTGGGAAGACCGCCCAGCATGGAAATATCAAAGAACGAAAGATGCGTCTCGGACGTGGTGCCAAAGATTGACGCACCAAACACCAAAATGGTTGCGGGGGCGTCGTTGAGGCACAGGTCGTGCCAGAGCTCGTCGTAGGCGCGCTGCAAAAACGTACCGTACACACCAAAGACTGGCTTGGCGCCCGAGCGCGCAAGCGCGGTGGCAAAGGTCACGGCGTGCTCCTCGGCAATGCCCACATCGACGAACTGTTTGCCGGCGGCAGCGCGAAGCTCGGGTGTAAAGCCCATGATGTAGGGCGTGGCGGCCGTGATGCCAACGACCTGTGGATCGCGCTCGATGGCGGCGCTGAGCGCCTCGCCCGTAATGTCAGCATAGGTGCGCGGCGCGGGCTCGCTCGGATGGCCCGGGCAGAGCTTGCGCCCAGTCGCCATGTCAAACGGACCCACGTGGTGCCAGCGTTCGGGGTCGCTCTGGGCCGGCTCAAAGCCCTTGCCCTTGGCGGTGGAGACGTGCAGCACGATGGGATGATCGATATTGCGCAGTTCCTGCAGCGCGTCGACCAGGGCCAACACGTCGTTGCCGGCGTCCAAATAACGGTAGTCGAGTCCCATCGCGCGGAAAACGTTGCGCTCACAGGTGCCGTTGCTGGTGCGCAGCTCGGCCAGATTGCGATAGAGGCCACCGTGGTTCTCGGCGATGGACTGGTCGTTATCGTTGACGATGATGATCAGGTTGCTGTCGAGTTCGGCGGCATTGTTGAAGCCCTCAAACGCCAAGCCGCCCGAAAGCGAGCCGTCGCCAATGATGGTGATGACGTTGTAGCTGTCGCCCGCCAGATCGCGGGCGTGTGCCAAGCCGCAGCCCAGGCTCACCGATGTGGAGGTGTGGCCCATGGCGAACAGGTCGTGCTCGGACTCGTCGGGATTGGCAAAGCCAGAAGCCTCGCCAAAACGTTCCGGATCGATATAGGTATACGCGCGCCCGGTCAGCGCCTTGTGGGCGTAGGTCTGGTGCGAAACGTCAAAGACAATCTTGTCGATAGGGGAGTTAAACACGCGATGAAGCGCAACCGTAAGCTCAACGACGCCCAGGTTGGGGGCAACGTGCCCGCCGATGGCGGCGGAGCTTTCGAGGATGGCGTGGCGAATCTCGTCGCAGAGCTGCGGGAGCTCGGCACGATTAAGAGCCTTGACGTCCTCGGGCGTTGTCGTTTGCGTAAGCAGCATCGTTGTGGGTTACTCCATGCGAATCGAGCGCCGGCACTCCCTCGGCCGGCACAATTGCACAAGACAGTTTCGCACATTTTGGCGTTTGATATGTGACGGCGGCGCGGTAATTCGACAACTGGTGGGGCAAAACGTTTTGTCCGATGCCATACTGATAGATTCGATGATGATTTTTTCAATACGTGCAGGCCGTGGCTTGCCGCCGTGAGCCGCTGGAAGGAGGCAGCATGTCCGATGCCGTTCGTGCCGAGAAAATCGCGCACGAGGTCGACGATGCCGCCCGCCAGCTCGCCCAGGCGGGCCGCTTGGACCTGACGCGCGAGTTTATCCAGCATGGCGACGTGACGGTCTATGCACATGTGACCTCGGTGGCACGGGCAAGTCTGTCCTTTGCCGAGCACTTGGGCCGTGCTGGCATTTCGATCGACCGTGCCTCGCTGCTGCGCGGGGCCTTGCTGCACGACTACTTTCTCTATGATTGGCACGACCCCGACCCGAGCCATCGACTGCACGGATTTCGACATCCGTTTTTTGCCCTGGCGCGTGCCGAGGAAGATTTTGAGCTGACGCCGCGAGAGCGGAATATTATCGTGCGGCATATGTTTCCGCTGGTGCCGGTGCCGCCGACGTGTCGTGAGGCATGGATTGTGTGCCTGGCCGATAAATGGTGTGCCCTGCGCGAGACGGTCGCCGGTCGCCTGCGGCGCAAGGACGAGGCGGACGATAGCGTGAGCAAAGAATCGAGCGAAAAGAGGAGAGGGTAGACGGTGGAAACCGCGATCGACATGGCGTTTGGCGGCGCAACGCTTGCCGCCTGCCCGCTTTCGGCACTGGTGCTCTCGTTTGCCTTTTACGGGTTTTGCGGCTGGGCGTGGGAGTCGACAGTATGCGCCATGCTCAATCACGGACGATTTGCCAACAGCGGCTTTTTGCTGGGACCGTGTTGCCCTATCTATGGTGTGGGCGGCATAGCCTGCTGGCTTTTGCTGCGCGGGATTCCGGATGCCCCGAGCCAGTTTGTCGCCGCGGCGCTTGTATGCAGCGTAATCGAGTACAGTGTGGGCCTTCTATTGGAAAAAACAACGGGCGCTCGCTTTTGGGACTATTCGCACCTGCCGTTTAACCTGCACGGACGTATCTGCCTGTACTGGGCCTGCGCGTTTGGCTTGGGTGCGTTGTGCATTTGCCATTTAGTGGAGCCGGCATTGCTGGGGCTGCTTGGCCATCTGCCGGTGCTGATTGTGCGGCTGTCCGCCTTTATCGTCGCGGTCGCGATGATGGTCGACGCGGCGTGCTCTTTGGCCAGCTGGCGTCGCCTGTCCGATCAGCTGGAGCGTGTGCGTGCCGACCTTGCCGACCGTATCAACGAGTCGCTTGCCGATGCCTCGGACTCAATGCTCGAGCGCATTCCCGATTCGACGATTGACTCGGTGGCACAGACGCATATTCGTAGCCGTGCCGTTAACGCGTGGCTCGCCGAGCTGGGTGACGCCGCGCTCGATGCCCTGCGCGAGAAGGCTTTGATGCCGACGTTTATCGCGGACGGCGCTCGCGGCTTGGCGCTTGTCGCCCGCCGCGTGGCCGATGCCGCGCCGAGCATGCCGCGTCCGTCGCTCAGTCGTCGCCTTGCCGGCAAGCGCATGAGCCGTCCGGTGCCGAGCGTGTCACTCAGCCGCCGCGACCTACGCTTCTTTAACGCCTTCCCGCGTCTGCGCATCAATCACTACGAAGGTGTCATTCGAGCAACTAATCTTCGCGACCGCGCCCACGAGCTGTTTCGGCGCTAGTCGGGACGGGCGCGCTCACGGCTCCCTTGCTCGCGTATTTCCCGTCCGTTTCGCGCCCGTTG
The DNA here is from genome assembly GCA_048484635.1 of Collinsella sp. GTDB lineage: Bacteria > Actinomycetota > Coriobacteriia > Coriobacteriales > Coriobacteriaceae > Collinsella. The sequence goes on along the minus strand of DBFWDM010000244.1, from coordinate 2,922 downwards.
CCGCGCCGTTTCCAAGATTGCGGCACCGTTTCCATTCGACAACGCAGCGTTTAACAACGCCGTATCTGGTCTACACCAGTTGCCCCTCGGCCGCATTATGGGCGCCGACAACGTTCATGCGACCAAGGGGGAGCGAATGTACGACACGGGATCGACAACGTTTATGCTCATCTGCACCATGCTCGTGTTTTTAATGACACCGGGTCTGGCGTTTTTCTATGGCGGCCTGTCCAGGCGCAAAAATGTGATCAACACTATGCTTATGTGCTTTGGCGCCATTGGCCTGGTTGGTGTGCTGTGGATTGTTGCCGGCTGGTCGCTGGCCTACGGTGGCGATGGTTCCAGCCCGTTTATTGGCGGCTTTGACCAGCTTCTGTGCTTGCCGGTGCTCAACCAGGTACTGCAGGCGGCTGAGGGCAATGCTGCGGACGGTGCCGTCTACCCTCAGATTATCAACATCGCCTTTCAGATGGCGTTTGCCATGATCACCGCCGCTATCGTCACGGGCAGCCTGGCCGGTCGCGTTAAGTTTGGTGCCATGACGGTCTTCCTGGGCATTTGGCTGCTTGTGGTCTATGCGCCGCTCGCCCACATGGTTTGGGGCGGCGATGGCTCCTTTATCGGCGACATCATCGGCGCACTCGACTTTGCCGGCGGCGACGTGGTGCACATTTCGTCCGGTCTCACGGGCCTGATTCTCTGCTTAATGCTCGGCCGTCGTCGCGGCTTTGGCATGGTGAGCTATCGTCCGCATAACGTGCCGTTTGTGGCGCTGGGCGCCGGGCTGCTTTGGTTTGGCTGGTTTGGCTTTAACGGCGGCAGCGAGTTTAAGGCCGACGCCGTGGCGGCACTCGCCATCCTCAACACCGTGACGGCCAGTGCGGCAGGTATGGTCTCGTGGCTTGCCGTCGAGTGCGTGCACACCGGTCGTCCCACGCTGGTGGGTGCCAGCACCGGTCTGGTTGCGGGCCTTGTGGTGGTCACGCCGGGCGCGGGCTTTGTCGAGCCGTGGGCGGCGCTGGTCATGGGCCTGATCGTGTCGCCCGTCTGCTACTTGGCCATCAGCCATCTCAAGACCAAGTTCGACTACGACGACGCGCTCGACGCGTTTGGCTGCCACGGTATCGGCGGCATCTTGGGCGGCGTGCTCACGGGCCTGTTCTGTGTGCCGGAGCTCTCGTGGACCGGTAAGGGCGGCCTGTTCTACACGGGCGACATGTCGCTGCTCATCTCGCAGATTTTGTGCATTGTGGTGACGGTCGCTATTGTGCTGGTACTCGATTTAGTGATCGCCGCGGTGGTCAAGGCGCTGTTCCACGGCAGCCTGCGTGTGGACGAGGCCGACGAGGCGCTGGGCCTGGATGCGAGTCAACACGGCGAGAGCGCATACCCCTCCTTCTCGGGACTCGATTAGCAGCTTCCCCAAGCACCGCACCTTGCCGTTCAATCGTCGCTCACGTACTTAAGTACGCTTCGCTCCTCTTTCACGGCAATCTGCGGCACTTGGGAAACCTGCTAAGACCAGTCAGTTGAACTTATTGATCTCTGAGGTTGGTCTGCGGCACCTGGAAAACCCGTGCCATGTGAAGGACAATTCATTTCTTTTATTGAAGAGAGGAATTCACTATGAAGAAGATTACGGCGATCGTTCGTGCCGAGAAGCTTGAGGTTCTTAAAGACGCGCTGTTTGCTGCCGATGTTCGCGGTATGACTATCAACCAGGTGCAGGACTGCGGCGCACAGCATGGCTGGAAGGAATACGTTCGCGGCAACGAACTGCTCGTCAATACCATCCCCAAGGTCCAGTTCACCCTCATCTGCGCCGATGAACATGTCGACGGCATTGTCGACATCATCTGCAACGCCGCCCGCACCGGTGCCGTTGGAGACGGCAAGATCTGGGTCGAGCCGGTCGAGGAAGTTATCCGCATCCGTACCGGCGAACACGGCCCCGCCGCGGTGTAGAATCGACCGTCTGCCATCCGCTACGTTAAAATGCTGCAATGAGGCACAAGACTTGCGTTGCGGATGGACGGATTATGGGTCGTAATAAATATCCCGAGGAGACTGTCGCGAAGATTCTCGACGCGGCGCTGGAGCTATTCTGCGTACAGGGTTATGAGGGGACGAGCATCCAAGACATCGTCGACCGCCTCGATGGCATGACCAAGGGTGCTGTCTATCATCACTTTAAGAGCAAAGAGGAGATTTTCAACGCCGCATTTGATCGGGCAACGGCTCCGATTGCTGAACACCGTCGCGCGACACTCGGTGCTGGCAATATGACGGGAGCTCAAAAGCTCAAACGACTGTATGCGCCCGAGTCCGTCGTTCCGCAAATCGAGCTATGGGCTCGCATGCATCCTGCGGCAGATCCGGTAAAAAGCTCGCGGCTGCTGGCGATGCAGTACCAAGGTTCGTTTGACGAGTCGGCCGATGGCAATCTCTTGCCAGTAATCGAGGAGGGCATCGCCGACGGCTCCATTGCGTGCGAATGCCCGCGCGAAGCAGCGGAGGCCGTATCGTTGTTAGCGAATCTTTGGCTGCTGCCATTGTTCCGTCCGCTCGAGCCCAAGGAGCGAATGCTCGCTCGCGCACAATGTTTGGCACAGATGGCGGCAGCGGTGGGGCTCGATTTGGGTAATGAAGTGCTCCAGACAACGGCCCAGATTTGGGACGTATGGAACCGTGCCGGGTGGTAATATAGATACCAACGGTATGTAATTGATTTGTGAGGGTAGCCACGGCTGCCCTTTTCAAGTCATTAAATACATACTGAGAGTATGTATTTGGGGGCAGGCTTATGGCTGGGATGCGAAGAATTAGCGTTTCATTGGCGCCAAAAACAGTGCGATCTATCAGGCTTTTCGGTCTTCTTGTTGCACAGCTGTGCGCGTATTCGATGTTGTCGGCACTGTGCTT
>DBFWDM010000243.1:0-2447 GCA_048484635.1 Collinsella sp. | reverse complement strand
CAATGCCGTTGAGCCCCCACATAAAGTCGAGGTGCCAGTAACTGCGGCGAAACTCGCCATCGGTAATCACCTGCAGGCCAGCGGACTTTTGCTTGTCCACCAGGTCGCGAATGGCCTCATCCTCGACGGCCTTAAGGCCGGCGGCGTCGAGTGTGCCCGCAGCATAGGCGGCACGGGCGTCCTTTACGGCCTGTGGACGAAGAAAGCTGCCGACGATATCGGCGCGAAACGGCGCGTTCAGCGTGATTAAAGCACTCATAGATATCTCCCTTTGCATTGGTTGCTTTACTGGGACAAAGTATGAGCGCTCATATAGCCATCGTAAAATATACGTTTATAACAGTTTGATATAGATGCTTCCTATATCAGTTGGGACTGCCATGAAGAGATTTGACCTGTACAGGACGCAGCAGTCTAGATATGCTGACGAATCGCGTCGATATAGGCCCGACCGTAGCGCGTAAGCGTCGTGTTCTTGCGCGTGATGATGCCAATCTCCATGTACTCGTCCACGTCGAGCGGAATCGAGATAATGCCGGGGCCGTTGAGCTCGTGGCTGATCACGCCCGAGCATACCGTGTAGCCGTTGAGGCCCATGGCCAAATTGAACAACGTCGCACGGTCGCGCACGCGGATATTTTTGCGACGCTCGAACGTCGAGGTCAGCTCCTCGGAATAGTAAAACGAGTTGTAGCTGCCCTGCTCGTAGGACAGGAACGGGTAGTCTTCCAGATCCTCGAGCGTCACGCTGGAGCGGTCCGCCAGCGGATGGTCGGCGCAGACGAAGACATGCGGCGTGGCGCAGAAGAGTCCTTCGAACACGAGCTCGTTGGCCACCAGCATGCGCTCGATGACCTCGCGGTTATGCTCGGATAAGTACAGGATGCCCAGTTCGCTTTTCATATGCGCGACATCCTCGATAATCTCGTGAGTCTGCTCCTCGCGCAGGGTGAAGTCGTAACGCGCGGCATCGAACTCGCGGATCACGTCGACAAACGCGTTGACGGCAAAGGAATAATGCTGGCAGCTCACACTAAAGTGCGGCACCTGCTCGGATGCGCCCTTGTACTTGCCCTCGAGCAGGTCGGCCTGGTCGAGTACCTGGCGCGCGTAGCCCAAGAAGGTCTCACCTTCCTCGGACACAATGACGCCCTTGTTGGTACGCTCAAAGATGTGCACACCCATCTCGTTTTCGAGATCGCGAATCGACGCGGTAATCGAAGGCTGCGACACAAAGAGCCGGCGCGAGGCCTCGGTAATGCTGCCGCATTCGGCAACTTTGACGACATATCTGAGCTGCTGGAGCTTCATGGCTGTCTCCTTAGCTGTTAGTGAGATTCGCGTCGGCAGTACCCGGCAGGCGCATAAACGGCGGCATCTCCCCCGTCGCGGCGCAGGCGGCAATCTGATGCAGGACTCCGGCGACCGCATCATCCACCGCGGCGCCGATATGCCAGCGCGCGGCAGCCGTGACGGCCTCGTTAGCATTGGCGACTGCAACGGAGTTGGGAACGGCATCGATCATGGGCAGATCGTTATCGGAATCGCCAAATACGGCCACCTCGTCGGGCGTCAGGCTCAAGGCGCGCGCCAGCTCCAGCGCAGCGCAGCCCTTGTCCCAACCATCCGGAAGGATGTCGAACAGGCGCACTCGGTTGTTGGGAAACACAAGCGAGAGTTCCGGCACCTCAACGGCAACGCGCTCGCGTAGCTCCGCGAGCTCCTCACGCGAACGGGCACTCCAGATATTCGCCTTAAACACCGGCGCGCCATCGACGACGGGACGACACGGGGCCTCTTCGCCTTTGAGCCACGCATTGCCGCCCGACTCCATAGCGCGACGCACACGCTCGGGATTGCTCGTCACGCAATAGGCATCGTTGCCCCAAAAGTCATCGCCCAGGCTGTAGACTTTTAGAAATGTATCGTCGGTCTCTTGCTCCAGATAGTCAGCCAAACGCATCAGAGCATCGTTGTCGATTGCGCGCGAAGCGACTACTTCGCCGTCGACAAACATCACCTGGCCGTTACAGAACGCACCGGTCGAAAAACACTCGGAACGGTTTTTGAACATCCAGCCCATCGCGGACGGCTGACGACCCGAAACCGGCCCAAAGTGCAGACCCGCCGCCTGCATGGCATGAATACCCTCAATGGCGTAGTCGCTGGCGCCGTCATGCCCGGCTGGAATCAGCGTATCGTCCATATCGGTCAGCACAAGTTTAATCATAAGGCCCCCATTCGTATCGGTCCTACCTATTGTAACGACCTGCCAAAATAAACCTGTCCCTTTTTGGCAGGTGCGTTAGTATAGGGAACAACAGATTCGATGCGGGAGTGCCGGCGGTGCAAACCACAAGGCTGAGAGGGCATGGGGCCCAATCCTTTGAACCTGTCAGTTAATGCTGGCGTAGGGAGCATGCCGCCTTTACAGGGGCGCTGTCTAT
>DBFWDM010000242.1:0-4287 GCA_048484635.1 Collinsella sp. | reverse complement strand
GATCTGCCTCGGGTGCGTTGATGCCGGCGGCCTGTCCTGCCTCGATGCAGCGCAGGAGCCACGCCATGTTTTTGCCGATATTTCGCATGGTGGCAAGGCCTTCGGCGTCCCCATCGGCGTCGCCGGGCACGCGGCCAAACACGTTGTTCCAGTAGGTGGAAGCAACTACGGGCATTTGCTTAATGGTGAAGTACTTGTTGAGCACATCGAACGTGGTTGACGTGCCGCCGCGACGGGCGACGGCGACCGCGGCGCCGGGTTTGTGCTCAAAGGCATGCCCGCCTGCATAGAAGGCGCGATCGAGGGCCGAAAGGATGCGTCCGCTGGGGTGCGCATAGTAGACGGGTGAGCCAAAGACAAAACCATCTGCTTGCTCGGCGGCAGCGATGAGCTCGTTCACCACGTCATCGTCAAAGGTGCAGCGACCGCCAAGTTTGCCGCACTGGCCGCAACCGATGCAATCGCGAATGGGCTTGGCGCCCAGCTGAAACACCTCGGTATCAATGCCTTCGGCATTGAGCTGCTCGGCGACCTCGGCGAGTGCGCGGGCGGTGTTGCCGTTTGCCTTGGGGCTGCCATTGACCAAAAGAACTTTCATCACAAACTCCCTCTGCTGTCGGTGACTTCTGCAGAGGATTATCGCACGATGGGGGAGGCGGCGCGGGCGCGGCGCTAATCCAGTTTGGTACCTGGCACCTGCACGGCTTTCCCGAGCAACGCTTTGAGCTCGTTCAAAATGGAAACGGGCTGTCGATCGACAGCGTCCAGATGAAGCGTGGCCACACGAATGGGTGGCTGATATTCAAGCGAGCCGATGAGCACAGGAGAACCCAGGAACCGTTCGATGTCGCTTGCGATCTCGTCGATTGCCTCGGGGCCGAGTTCATCGAAGAGTGCCACGAACATCGGCCCCGTCGAGCGGAACAGGCGGCCCTTGCCGCGCAAACAATCCATGAGGCAGGCGGCGCTTTCGGCGAGCACGCGGTCGCCTGCATCGAATCCAAAGCGGGCATTGACCTCGGCGATATCGTCGACCTTAATGGCAATAAAGCCTGCCTCGCGCGCCACGCGGCGCATCTCTCCAATAGCGTTGACCAGCGCGTGGACATCGCCCAGGCCCGTTACCGAGTCGGTCGTATCTGCTAGGCTTCGGTTGATGATAATGCCCACATACATGCTGGGCTCGGTATCGGTGCCGTCCAAGCGGTAGCCCGTGCAGTCGCAAAGCACGTATTTTCCGGTGGCATCCATTACGCGATACTGCATGTAGTGGAAGTGCCACGTGCCGTTTATCACCATGTCGAGCTCGGCGCGTACGTTGTCGCGGTCCTCGGGATGAACGCGGGCAAGCCACATATCGACCGAGTTAAAAGGGTGCTGGGAGGGCAGGTCAAAATCGCGCACGGCGTTGACCGACCATTGCGATTCTCCAGTATCGAGATTGAGGATAAACGGATAGCGCGTCTCGGAGCTCATGGAGATCGCTTGGAACACCCGGTCGTTGCAGGGAAGCTGGTCGACGATCGGGCGTTGCGGCGCGTCATCGTCTTTCGGCTGCTGCACGCGATGCATAAGCTTATAGCGATACATCTTGCGATCGGCATCCATCGTCATCTGGCGACGCGTGTCGCCGGCAAGTGGATCGACGCGCGAGCAGCCAAAGCTAAAGCTGGCGATCATGGGCGCCTTGCCACCTGAGCTCGCCTCGATCAGCCCGGCACGTACCTGCTCCAAGCGCTGCTCGAGTTCAGCTCGTTTGCGGAGAGCGAGATAAGCACAAATTCGTCTCCACCGATGCGGAACAGCATCTCATCGGGCTCCATGGTTTCGGAGAGCGTGCGGCAGATGCTCAGAATATAGCGATTGCCTTCGGCGTGGCCAAACCTATCATTGCAATGTTTGAGATGGTCGATGTCAATATAGGCGCAGGTGAAGGGGTCGCCTTTGCGCCAGAGTTGCTCGACGTGACGGTCGAGTCCGCTGCGGTTGCCCAAGTTGGTGAGCGGATCGATATAGGCGTTGCGCTCAAGCAGCTGGCGCTCTTGTTGCAGGATGGCATGCGTCTTTTGCAGTTGCTCACCAACGGCGCGTAGCTCAGCAGGCAGCGCGGCAACATCGAGTTCGGCGGTCGAGATGCCATTCGCAAGTCGCTGAAGATAGGCAATAATCAATTGCTCACCCAGGCGATATGACTCGTTCATGATGGATAACCTCCTTGGGCGGAACAATGGTTTGTATCATATCCCCAATTCGGTTTGAATTGGGGATATAAGTCAGCTAATGGAGGCAAATTCCCCCTTCGGCGGTGGCGTTTTGCGCGCGAGCGTATCAGTTGTTATTGCCACCATCGAGCAATGCCTCAAAATCCTTCGCCGGCATGGGGCGGTAGTAGAGGAAGCCCTGAGCGTAGCGGGCGCCCATTTGTCGTAGCATGTTCGCCTGTTCATTTGTCTCGACGCCTTCGACCTCGACGGGCAGATGGAGCGACTGCGCCATTTCGAGCATCGATGAAATGATTTGCGTGCTGCGGCCTTGATCGCGATCGGTGGGTACAAAGGCGCGGTCGAGCTTGATGACGTCGACGTTGACGTTCTTGAGCATCGCGAGCGTGGACTGACCGGTGCCAAAATCGTCCATATAGGTCGAGAAGCCGCGGGTGTGCAGGTCGGCCGTCAGTTTGTCCACAGCCTCGGACTCTCCCGTATAAGCCGTCTCAGTGATCTCGATACGCATGAGCTCGGGCGGTAGGTTGTATTGGGCGGCGAGCGCCCCCATATGCTCGGCAACGTCGCAGGCAAGGATATCCACGCGCGACACATTAAGCGAAACCGGAACCACACGAAGCCCTCGATCGATGCGCTCGCGCAGCCACGAGGCGACACCCTGCCAAATGTACTTGTCGAGCGTCACCACAAAGCCGCTTTCCTCGAGTGCGGGGATAAACGTTGCGGGCGAAATGAGAGAGCCGTCCTTGTCAATCCAGCGGGTGAGTGCTTCGGCGCCAATAATCTCACCGGTTTCCATATCGACCTGGGGCTGCAAGTGGTAGGTAATACGACCACCTGAGAGCGCGTACTGGAATTCGGTCAGCGTGTGGTGGAACGCGACTTCGCGCTCGTACTCCGCGGGGCAGAAAATGGCAATGCGCTCCTTAAAGTCGTTTTTTGCGCGCCGATTGGTAAACATGGCCTTTGCCTGCGCATCGATGGTGATCTCCTCATTGGAGTCGATGGGGTAAACGCCCATGGACGGCCAAAAACCTACGCCGTCGTTGTGCTTGGCTACAGCCTCGCGCACGCGCGCATAGACACGGTGAACGAAATCGTGCTCAAAGGGTATGAGCAGACAAAAGTCGTCTTGTCCCCAGTATCCCGCGACACCCATGTTGGCGTTCTCGATATCCTTGAGCACCGTGCCCACATCGGCAAGCATACGGTCGCCTTCGGCCTGTCCATACCATTCGTTAAATAGGCGCATGTGGCCCATGTCGACGGTGGCGATACACCAAGCGCCGTCGCGCCTTGCCTTGATGAAGGCATTGGCACGGCGCATAAACTCGCTGGGTCGGTAGAGACCGGTGAGCATGTCGAGGTGCTCGGCGACGGCGCCTTTGCGTTCCATCTCGGGTATGGGCAGACTGTCGTTGGGAACAAGTCCGCCGGCCGTACGAAGGCGACGATCGAGTTCGCCCAAAACAGTCGATGCTTGGGAGTCCAGGCGTTCGTAAAAGGTCGGGACGACAAGACAGACGGGAGCAATGGTGTCGCCTGCGATTTGCACAGGAGCGAAAACGGCCTCTTTAAGGTGGAGGGTCAGTTGCTCGAATGCCTCGTGGTCCAGGTCATTGCTGAGCACGACGAACTGGACGCTACGTGAACGGTAGACCCTGCTCCTGCCGCGGGTGATCGACAGCATGCGGCCTGCGTATTCGGCGAGCATGTTGTCGACAGCCTCGGCTCCGTAGAGCTCGTTGAGCTTTGTCGTGCCACGAACGCGCACCGCTATAAGGCCCGTCTCGCAACGGTCGCAACGACAGGCGTCGATGGCATTGACCAACATGCGCTGGGTTCCGAGGCCTGTCGCGGCGTCGACGGTTTCGGCAAGTGAGTGGTTGACGAGCTCGCCGACATAGAGCGAGGGGACATTTTCGTCGCCGTCGATGCGAAACCCGCGAGCACGGCAGAGGACGTAGTCGCCGACGGCATTGCGCACACGATACTGCATGACGCGACGGTGCTTGGTGCCGTTATAGACCTGGTCGATGTCGTTGATGTAGGCCTCAAGGTC
>DBFWDM010000241.1:0-6593 GCA_048484635.1 Collinsella sp. | reverse complement strand
CTTCGCCAACAAGAGCGATATGGCCGGCGGATCCACGCTCGGCAATCTGTCCAATATGCAGGCGAGCATGCATGCCGTGGACGTGGGCCTGCCGCAGCTGGCCATGCACTCGAGCTACGAGACCGGCGGCGTGCGCGACGTCATGTACGCCATCCGCGCCCTCACAGCCTTCTACGAGCGAAACCTAACCATCAACGGTGCCGAAAGCGTGGAGCTCTAAAACCTGCTAAAAGGGACAGGTTTATTATGCAGGTTTTATCTGGGCAAATGCCGCAAAGCCAACAGCTGGACAGAATTGTTATGACACCGCAGGTTGAGCAAGCGTCAGCGAGCGATGTCCAGAGCGAACAAGTTGGCATGAAAAAGGCAAGGCATAGACCTTCTGGTCATGCCTTGCCTTTTGAATGACAAATTGTCGCTCTGGGCGGCGCGCAGCGTCGACCGGTCCGCCGTTCGTTAGAACGGCGGAACCCTAATGTTCGATCCAACAACGTAAAGTTTCGCCGGCTTGCAGGTGACGCAGGTTCTCCGCGGCGATGTCGACCACATTGTTGAGCGTGGCTGCCAGGTGGAACCAGCCGGAGACGTGTGGCGTGATGAGCATGTTGGGCGCATTCCACAGTGGGCTTGTCTCAGGCAGCGGTTCGGGGTCGGTGACGTCGACCGCGGCGCCGGCGAGATGTCCCGACTCCAGAGCGGCAACCAAATCGTCGGCAACCACAAGATCGCCGCGGCCGCCGTTGGCAAAGAAGGCGCCCGGTTTCATCGCGGCGAAGAACTCGGCGTTCGCCAGACCGCGCGTCTCGGGCGTGCTGGGCATAAAGGACGTGACGATGTCAGCCTCGGCCAGGCGCTCGGGGAGGGCGTCCATGCCGTCCATGTCCTCAAACACAATGGGGTAGACGAGTGGATGGCGCTTGATGCCGCGGACGTGCGCGCCCATGTTGCGGCAGAGTGTGGCGAAGTGGCCGCCGATATCGCCCGCGCCTAGCACCAGCACATTGGCGTTCTTGAGCGAGGTGACCGGCCCCAAATCCTCCCAGCGATGCTCGCGCTGCAAGTCGTGATAGCCGGGCAGGCGCTTCATCATAGAAAGGACCATGGCAAACATATGCTCGCTTACGGCCTGGCCGTAGGCGCCCACCGAGCAGGAAAGCTTAGCGTCGGCTGGCACGGTGCCGGCGGCCAAGTAGTCGTCATAGCCGGCGGTCTGCAATTGCAACAGCTGGAGATGCTCGCATGCCGTGAGCATGCCAGGGTCGATGTTGCCCAAGATCACGTCGGCATCGGCGATCTGCTCGCGCGTGGCGGCGTCGGAGCTCGTGTAGATAAAGTCCTCGCCCGGAGCGCTCGACTCAAGAATTGCGCGATGGCGGTCATTGACGGGCAGCAAAACCAGGATGTTCACAAGCAGTCCTCTCCGCTCGACCTGCCAAAAAGGGACAGGTTTATTTTGGCAGGTTTTATCAGGCAAAACGTTTAAATAAAACGCCGGATGCAAGACGAGCGTGCCCGTCAGCATCCGGCGCATCCACGGCTACCAGCTCAGCAGCTCGTAGCCGTCCTCGGTCACCACGAGCTGTACCTCGCACTGGGCCGAATCGCTGCCGTCCTTGGTGCGCACGCACCAGCCGTCACCCTTGCTGATCTTGATGTCGGGCGCTCCGGCGTTGACCATGGGCTCGATGGTAAAGACCATGCCCGGAGCCATGATGGTGTCCACATCGGGTGCCTCGGTGGTAAAGCCCACAAACGGGTCCTCGTGGAACTCCTTACCGATGCCGTGTCCGCCGTACTCGCGTACCACACTAAAGCCGGCGTCCTCGACCGTCTTTTGCACGGCCTCGGCCATCACGGACAGCGGCAGCCACGGCTTGACGGCAGCCAGACCCGCCTCCACGCTGGCGCGGGTGACGTCGACCAGGCGCTGGCGCTCGGCAGAGACCTCGCCGATGCAGAACATGCGGCTCGAATCACTAAAGTAGCCGTCAAGAATCGTGGAGCAGTCGACGTTGATGATGTCGCCCTCGTGCAGCACGTCCGTATCGCAGGGGATGCCGTGACAGACCACGTCGTTGATCGAGGTGCAAACGCTCTTGGGGTAGCCCTCATAGTTGAGGTCGGCCGGCGTGCCGCCGTGCTCGACGGTGTAGTCGTAGATCATCTGGTCGATCTGGTTGGTGGTCATGCCCGCGGCGATGTGTTCGCCTGCGTAATCGAGCACGCCCACGTTGATGGCGGCCGAGCGCTTGATGCCCTCGATATCGGCGGGCGCCTTGTAGAGCGTGCGGGGCAAAACCTCCCAGCCCTCTTCCCACAGGCGCTCAAGGCGCTCATCAAAGGCGCTATGGCATTTCTTATATTTTTTGCCGCTGCCGCACCAGCAAGCGTCGTTGCGGCCGGGCACGGGTCCATTGTCAAACATGGCTAACTTCCTTTCATTCGCAGCTAGTATAGCCCACTCACAGGGCAGCTGCGCGCTAGTAGCTCACCTGGCAGGGAATGCCGAGGGCGCGCACGCGCGCGGCGATGGCGTCGAGGGCCTCGGGCGCTGCTTTGGCAAGGCCGGCGACCGGCGTCTCGCGAGCCACCGTGTAGATGGTCGCTTCTTGTGGGCGAATGCGCTCAAGTGCCGCGAGCCAGGGGGCAACGTACTCCTCGCCGGTGTTATCGAGAGACTTGCCCCGGTACTCACCGCTCAAAAACATCGTCTGGATAATAACGTGACCGTCAAAGCTTGCGAACGTCTCGATCTGGTGCTCGACGTCGTAGGGGCCAACAGGCTGGTCGAGCAGCTGGATAAACGCCGGGTCGACCGTATCGAGCTTGAGGATGTTGTCGTCGACCATCATGAGCGCATTGTGTACCTCGGGGCGGTCGGCGCGCGTGCCGTTGGAGAGCACGGCAATCTTGGAGTTTGGGGCCAGCTGGTCGCGAAGCGCGACGGCACCGGCGATGGCCTGCGGAAACTCCGGTGCGACGGTGGGCTCGCCGTTGCCTGCGAAGGTGATCACATCGGGGAGCTCGCCCTCGGCTGCCATATCGCGCAGCTTTGCCTCGAGCGCGTCGAGTACCACGGCAGCTGTGTTGTACGGCTCGTGACAGGGGCGCTCGGCGTTGAGGCCGTTTTCGCAGTAAATGCAGTCGAACGTGCAGATTTTGCCGCTGGCCGGCATCATGTTGACGCCGAGCGAGAGACCAAGGCGACGGCTGCGAACGGGCCCAAAGATGGGGCTGGCATTCAAAAACGTAGACATAGGCATATGCTCCTCAAGACAATTGTGCCTAAGCATAGCATCGGCTCCAAAGCAGGGTGCGGGCTCTTGCTTTACAAGTTTCGTTTTTTCACGTCGCTCATTATGCCGTGTCATGAAAAGCCTCGGGTCGGGTAAAGTTAATCTGTTAACAAGGCGTAAAGAAATGCGGGTCTATCCAGCCGTACTGACGCGCAACTGGATGGGCGTTGATGATGGGGGCACAACATGGATTTTACGGTCGAGAATGCGGGCACCACGATTGCCTGTCGCGAATATGCCGGCCCGGATGTGTCGCCTGATACTCCTGCCTTGGTGTGCGTGCACGGCGCTTGTGTCGACGGCACATTTTTCGACGGCATTGCATGTGAGCTCAGTCACAACTACCGCGTAATTGCCTACGACCGCCGCGGCTGTGGCGGCAGCAGCGAAGCGGCAGACGGCAGCTATGATCTTGCCGCTCAGGCCGCCGACCTGCAGGCCGTGATCGAACACGTTGGCGCTCCGACAAATGTGCTTGCGCACAGCGCCGGTACGTTGGTGGCGCTGGAGCTTCTTCGCATCGAACCCCATCTCGTCGCCCGTGCGATTCTGCATGAGCCGGCTGTGTCGGCCGAAGGCGTCGGCATGGGCGCGGCTCCGATTTTGCTCGATATGATTGCGGCTGGAAAGGTTTCAAGGGCGCTTCGGCTTTTCTTGGGAGCTCTCGGCGACTTGGACCCCGAGGCTCCTGGGACGACCGAAGCGGAAGCCAAGCATGCCCTGCGCAATGGTCGTTGCTTTATGGCCAATGAATACGGAACAAATATGACATATGCTCCCGACTGGGAGCGCGCCCGAGAATCAAAGGCGGTGTCGGCTGTGTTTTTGGGCGAGCTTTCGGTCGGTACACCCCGCGAGGCGGGCACGAGGATGGCGGCTGAGCTTTTGGGCTGTCCACTCGTAATGGTTCCCGGCGCGCACAACGGCCTGCGCGATCGCCCGACAGCGGCTGCCCAGACTGTCCGTGGCATCCTGGGGCTCTAACAGCTGCAAAAAACAAAACAGCCTTCACTCGCAAACGTTTCGGCCGTGTTAACAAATGTGCTCAAGACCTCACGTCTGCGGCTTCAATCGCGCCGTCTGCCAACTCATAAAAATGTAACAGCATTCACGTGCTTACCTGCATCGGCAAGGTGTTAACCTTGTAACATTTGGAACCCACCGCTACCATGCGAAACTATCGAAAGGGCCCCATATGCTCAATAATCACGAGGTCAATCTAACCGACGAGGAGGCTGCCGCTGAGGTCGCCCGCGTCGCAAAGACCTACCCCGTGGTGCGTTTGCTGTCGGCCGATCAGATTAAGAGCGAGCCTAACTGCCTGCTCGCCGGCAATCGGTGCCCTTGTCTGCGTCAATCGAGTCTTGAGGCCTTGGCAGATTCCGATGAGGTGTCGGAGTAACTGCTCAACGATGGTGTTGAGTACCGCGCCCGCCTACGCCCTCTGAAGGTCGAGGGCGAGCCTCACGTCCTGCTGATGGTGCGTCCGATCGATGAGCAAGAGGCTGCAGAAGAGGACCTTGTCTACACCGACGTGCTGACGAGCGTGCGCAATCGCCGATATTACGAGGAAAAGCTCCGTAGCGCCCGCATGAATGCCGGCGTTGCGGTGATCGACCTTGATGATTTTAGGGTCTTCAACGATACGTGTGGCCGTCATGCCGGCGACCTTGCGCTCGGTGCTGTGGCGACAGCCATACGCAGCGGAATTCGTTCGACTGACGAGCTTGTGCGCTATGGCTGCGACAAGTTTGTGGTCGTCATGCCCAATATTCCCTCCGATGACTTCACCCGTCGCCTGCATCAGGTGTCCGATGCCGTTCATTCCACGATTGTTCCGGGCCATGAGTACGTGAGCTTGACGGCATGTGTTGGTGGCGTTCGCATTCATGGCGAGACGGTCGATGAGGGAGTTGGCCGCGCTGTCCAGTTATTGAGCCGCGCTAAGGCAAAAGCCGGTACGGTCGTGACCGATGCCGATTCCATCGAAGCCTTCCAAAGCGACAAGCCTTTGGTGCTTATTGTCGATGACTCCGAGATGAACCGAGCCATTCTCAAAGAGATGCTCAAGGACGAGTATTGCATCCTCGAGGCCGACAACGGTCGTACGGCGCTTGACATGGTCGACCGCTATGGCGATGAGTTGTCGCTCGTGCTGCTGGATATTGTCATGCCGGGCATAAGCGGCTTTGAGGTGCTGGCCGATCTGTCGCGCCGATCGGGTATCGACAATCTGCCTTTTATCATGATTTCGAGCGAAGATTCCGATGATATGGTTCTGCGCGCGTACGAGCTGGGCGCCTCGGACTATATCAACCGCCCGTTTGACTCCCGTGTCGTGCGCCGCCGTGTAAGCAACACCATCCGCCTATACGCCAAACAGCGCCGTCTGACGAGCCTGCTGTCCCAGCAGTACAACGAGCGCGTCAAGAACAGTCGCATGCTCATCGACATCATGGCCGGCGTCATGGAGCTTCGCAATGGCGAGAGCGGCAGGCACGTTACGAACATCGAGAAGCTGACCGAGCTGCTGCTTGGCTGTCTGGTCCAGCGTAGCGGCACGATCTCCCTCGACAATGAGGAACGCTCTACGATTGCCCTGGCTTCGGCGCTGCACGATATCGGCAAGATGTCGATTGACGATGCGATTCTCAATAAACCCGGGCGCCTTACGCCCGAGGAGTTCGAGATTATGAAAACACATACCACGATCGGCGCCGACATGCTGCGTGAGCTGGGCCGCCATCACGTCGGCAATGCGCTTATGGAATATGCGTACCAGATTGCGCGTTGGCATCACGAGCGCTGGGACGGCAAGGGCTATCCCGATGGCCTTAAGGGCGACGAGATTCCCATTGCCGCGCAGGTGGTCTCGGTGGCCGACGTGTATGATGCGCTGACGAGCGTGCGCGTGTACAAGGACGCTATCCCGCACAAGGAGGCGATCCAGATGATCCTGGACGGTAAGTGCGGCACCTTTAACCCGCTGCTGCTCGACTGCCTGCTCGAGGTGCAAGACCATATTGCCGAGACGTTGGCGCGTCCCGCCGACGTTGTCGCGTTTCCCACGATTTAGTTTGACCAAAGGAGTTTTAATCCATGATTTCCATGCGTGAGGCGTATGAGAAGATCGGCGCCAATTATGATGACGCGTGCGCTCGGCTGATGGGCGAGGAAATGCTCGCCCGCTTTGCCCTCAAGTTTTTGGATGACGAGAGCATGGACAAGCTGGAGGCCGCCATGGCGGCGGGAGACGCCGAAGGTGCGTTTATGGCAGCGCACACGCTCAAGGGCGTG
>DBFWDM010000240.1:0-8663 GCA_048484635.1 Collinsella sp. | reverse complement strand
GATCAACGTCATCGATACCCCGGGCCACGCCGACTTTGGCGGCGAGGTCGAGCGCGTGCTGCGTATGGCCGACGGCGCCCTGCTGCTGGTCGACGCTTTTGAGGGCCCCATGCCCCAGACCCGCTTCGTGCTGCGTCACGCTATCGACACCGGCCTTAAGATCATGATCGTCATCAACAAGATCGATCGTCCGGGCGCCAATCCCGAGAAGGCCTACAACGACTGCCTGGACCTCATGGCCGACCTGGGCGCCACCGACGACCAGCTTGAGTTCGCCATGGAGCACGTGGTCTACGCCAGCGCCATGAACGGCTTTGCCCGTCTTGACCCCAACGACGGCAACATGGACATGTACCCGCTGCTCGATATGATTATCGACGACATGCCCGCGCCCGAGGTTGACGAGAACGCCCCGCTGGCCATGCAGTGCGTGACCATCGACCACTCCAACTTCGTTGGCCGTATCGGCATCGGTCGCGTGTACTCCGGCACCATCCACCAGGGCGACCAGATCCAGGTTGTCAAGAATGACGGTTCCAGCGCCACCGCTACCGTCAAGCAGCTCTTTACCTTCGACTACCTGGGCCGCACCGAGTGCCAGGAAGTCGGCGCCGGTGACATCGCCGCCGTCGTGGGCATCGATCGCACCGATATCGGCGATGTCTACACCGACCCCGAGAACCCCGTTGAACTCGAGCCCATCGAGATCGACCCGCCGACCCTGTCCATCGTCTTTGAGGCTTCGACCTCTCCGCTCGTCGGCCGTGACGGCGACATCGTGGGCGCCCGTCAGCTCAAGGAGCGCCTGTTCAACGAGGCCGAGAACAACGTGACCATGAAGATCGAGGAACTCGAGGACAAGAGCGGCGTCGAGGTCTCGGGCCGCGGCATTCTGCACCTGTCCGTTCTGATGGAGTCCATGCGCCGCGAGGGCTTTGAGTTCCAGGTCGGCCGTCCCCGCGTTCTGTTTAAGAAGGACGAGAACGGCAACAAGATGGAGCCCGTCGAGCAGGCCGTCGTCGAGTGCCCGGACGAGTACTCGGGCAAGGTCGTTGAGGTCTTCGGCACCTCCGGCGGCATCATGACGAGCATGGATACCTCGGGCATCGTGACGCACCTCGAGTTTAAGATTCCGACCCGCGGCATCATGGGTCTTAAGAACCGCATCATGAACGTCACCCACGGCGAGGGCGTGTTCTACCACACCTTCCTGGAGTACGGCCCCTATGCCGGCGAGATCGGCAACCGCCAGAACGGCGCAATGATCTCTATGACCACCGAGAAGGCCGTTGCCTATGCCCTGGGTACGCTGCAGGAGCGCGGTCAGCTGTTTGTTGAGCCAGGCACCGAGTGCTACGAGGGCATGATCGTGGGCGAGCGCAGCAAGGCTGGCGACATGGTCGTCAATATCGCCCGTACCAAGAACCTGGGCAACCAGCGCTCCTCGACCTCCGATATCTCCGTTCAGCTGGTGCCGCCCCGCACCTTCTCGCTGGAGGAGGCGCTGGAGTACATCGCCGACGACGAGCTGGTCGAGATCACTCCCAAGAACATCCGCCTGCGCAAGCGTCTGCTCAACGCCACCGACCGCAAGAAGGCTGCCGTTCGCGCCGGCCAGGTCAACAAATAAGCGCTGGGCTTTATAGCGACTAACAAGAAAGGGCGTCGACCATCGCGGTCGGCGCCCTTTTTGTGCAGTGGACAGGTTCGTTTGCACCACAGCTGGGGCGGTTATCCCTCCGAGCGGCTTTCCGGTCAAAGTTAAGTTGTTTAAACATATACATAATTCTACAGAATATAACTGCTTTAATGCAAACCCGTTAACAGGTAAATACCAACTGGTATTAAATTAAAAGACCTCTTTACCTGCGGTTTACATGACCGGTATCTATATTATATTTTATGCATTGTGGCATAGACGAACCGTCTTAGAAGTTGCTCCCCAATGGGTTCTTGCAATGCGCTAGGCAGGTTCATGTTGATGTTGGGGTTTGTGTTCGATCCGACGATTCGCCGTATTCCACACTGTGTTGTAGGAATTAGGGGACAACTATGGACGCACACCGCTCGCGGTCGCTGGGTATGGCGGCCCTGGTCTTCATTTTGATTAGCCTCACCGCCGCTGTTTTTCACGGTGCAGCCCCAGTGCGCGCCGAGGACGTGACGACGCCGACGCCGATTGTGATCAACGGCGATACGGCGGACGTTACGGTTGGGCTGTATGCCGATAAGGGTCGTCAGCAGCCTCTCGGTAAAGAGGGCTCACCCTCGATTACGACAGCCGATACTATCTACGGTTTTATGGAAGCTCGTTTTCATGAGAATTGTGGGCCTACACCTGAAAGGCTTGAGACGATTTATACCTTTCCCGACTCGATTGTTGTGAACGAGAACGAGGGCGGTATCTTAAGGACGGATGATACCGAGAATGCACAAAGGATGGGAACTTGGTACATAAAGGATAACAAGGTCGTTTTTAATTACGATGCCAGCTATCTCAGCGGTCATCCCTCTTCGCTCTATGTGCGCGTCAATTTCGAGTTTGAGCTTAAAGACAAAGATGTAGATGACGGCGAAAAAGTCGAACTGAAATTTCCAGGCGTTGGCGAAACTGTGCCGATCGAGATTCAAGATGGCGCAGTTGATGGAAACAAATCAGGTGTCTTTTCCCAAGATAGCAGTACCGGAAATGCCAAGATAACTTGGACTATTAATCTGAGTGTTACGTCGCACGCAACGGATGTAAAACTGGTCGATACGCTCGGTGACTACCTGGACTTTGAGCAAAGCAGCTTCAAGCTCGATGGAAATCCTCTTGGTTCGTCCGTGAGCATCGAAGAGCGAACTGCAACGTTGCCGCTAGGTAACCTTTCTCAGGGCGACCATACCGTTACCTACGAAACGACAGTTAGCAAGAACTTGTCTCTTTCTAATGGCACACCTACGCAAGGTAGGAATAGTGTGCAAACAACCTGGGGAAAAGCAAATCACCAACAATCTCTTACGATTAAAGGGGCGTCGGAACCGTTTCAATACGACATGATTCAAAAAGAGGCTGGCTCCGGAACATCGTCTGTCATCACTTGGAAGGTTGTGCTCAACAGGGGATCTCTCAAGGCCGATATGTCTGGCTACACCTTTACCGACAAGCTCGATGGCAAGCAGGATTATATTGGCAGCTATACGGTCTACAAGGGCGAGACCGCCGATGAAAAACAAAAGATCGATGAGGAAATGCTGAGCGAGTCAGGGGATTCATTTAGCTATACGTTTAATCCAAAAGAGGGCGATCGGTATGCGACCTACTGCATCGTCTATCAAACTAAGCTGAAAGATGAGAATTCCTACGAATAAGTTAGTAACACGGCAAGTGTGAAAAAAGAAGACTCCGGTCTGCCCTCTGGTGAAAGCACCGCATACTACATCCGTCCTTGGACGGGCAAAACCATTAGCAAAACGCTGCTTAATCCGGATGAGGCATCTCGGACCGGAAAAGCAACTTGGCAATTACGCGTAGAGCTCCGTGATTACGTAAATGCGAAAAACCCCAACATCCATTCTTATCAAAGATACCATGCTGGCGGCTTGGAAGCAGACTATGGGGCCGGATACCTCCGATGGCCCTTCACATGTAATTACCATTGGGGGTACCAAACTGGACCAAGGTACCGATTGGACGTTTGCGGGTGGTGAAAATCCGTCGCAGAACAGCAACCAACACAACTGCAATATCCAAATAACCATTACGGATAAAGTCAAAGAAGCGCTTGATAAGTCCCCCGAGGTGGTTATTACGTATAAAACGGTGACCGATGCACTTCCTGGTTGGTACTCCAACTTCGCCTCTGTCGACGGGTTTAGCGGCTATTCTGATTTTGTCTTTTACTATGTTGAGGGCGAAGCGGAGCCTTCGGTTGAGAAGAGTGTAAAAATAAATGAAGACGGCTCGCAAGCACGGTGGGATGAGACGTTTGACTGGAAATCAGTGGATGGCTCGAACGACAAAGGTGCGTGGATTGTCGACTGGACTGTCTATGCCAATCGAGCTAAGACGCCTGCCGGTGAGTATTATGGCGCTGGCAGGCTCAATGGCAAGGATGTCGTTGTCAAAGATGAGCTTCCTGAGGGAATGAGTTATATTCCCGGCTCGGCTAAATATTCTTTGTATTCAAATCCCTACGGGACGGCGGTGCCCGGCCGCGAATGGGAACATGAGAGAGAAAAAACCGAGGTTTCGGATGTCTTGCTGACGCCTGCTGTCGATCGCCAGATGGTTGCGTTTTCAATTCCAACGGAAAAGCTGGGCAATAATACAGGGTACGCAAAGCTGACGTATTCGACTGCTGTTAAAAGGTCGGTAGTCGATACGTCAAAGAATCTCGGCGAGCTCACGAACTCGGCGAGCGCAAGCTCAGATGGTAAAGAATTTAAGGCGGACTCTGATACCGTACAGATCAAGAACGACGTATTGTCAAAGACAGGTTCGTCGGTAAGTAATAGCAAGCGAATTCAATACACGATTTTCGTTAATGAATCGGCACTAGACTTAAAGGTCGGAACCGACTACCTCGATCTGTTCGATGTGATGGATTCTAAGTGTACGTTTATCCCCTCGTCGCTTAGCGTATCTGAGTGCGATAACGGCGATTGGCGTGTGCTGACAAAAGAAAAATACAGAGCGACTCTTGACTCGATTGGCGAGGGCGCTGGAAAGCAGCAGCGATTGACGTTGAGGCTTCCCGATGAGAAATACCTGAAAGTCGAATATGAAGTTCTGTCCGGTGAGTCTGGTACAGTTTCCCTTTCCAACGAGGCGCAGCTTGAAGGTGTTGCAGGCGGGTATGTGAAACACGAGCGTGAATATGACATAGATGCCGGCGCATCGGGAGGCGGAACGGGGCACGGCATTGTGGTCCACAAAGTGGATGAAAAGGACGTTGCCGCGCCGTTGGCTGACGCTACGTTCACACTCTATGCGATTGACATGGATAAGGCGCAGGGCAGTGCCGGCGTTGAGGGCGCAAAGACGTTTTTTTCTGACGGAACGACCGGCCCTGACGGAAGTGTGACTTTTGGAACGAGTTCGGAAACGAGTTCGGACGCCATGGCTTCCTGCAAGCTTTACTGCCTCGAGGAGACGACGGCGCCTCCTGGATATCGCGTCGCCCAACCAACATGGATTCTGCTCAAGGGCAATGCGCCCGAAGAGCAATACGAGCAAGCCATGAACAAGGCGAAATCTTTGCTTGATGCCGATACGGAGATAACGTCAGATGCAGAGATTTGGGTGTATGACGCGCCCCTTGAAGGCAAAGCGACGATAAAAGCAAATAAAGTGCTTAAAGGCGGAACCTTCAGGGAAGGTCAGTTCTCGTTCGCGCTTAAGGACGCCGAGGGCAAAGTGCTCCAGACGGTGACCAATAATGACAAGGGAAATGTCTCCTTTGACGTCAAGTACAACAAGGCGGGAATCTATACCTACACCATCTCCGAGGTCGAGCCCGAGGGTGCCATCGACCATGTTAAAGATCACATCACCTATGACACGACCCCGCGCAAAGTCACGGTTGAGGTAACTAATGGCACGGACCAACTCAACGCCGTAGTTGCCTATGGCGATGGCTCTCAGGATCCGCCGACCTTTACCAACAAGTATTCGACTACGCTACCTGAGGCGGGCGGGGCTGGTTTGACTATGACGTATTTAGCTGGTGCTTCGATGCTGTGTTTTGCCGCGACGTGGATGCATGCTCGCCGCCATCGTGATCTTGATCGGAGTGGTCGTCGTGAGTAAAGTGCTCCGTCATATGTTGGCCGTCGTGGTGATGTCCATGGCCGTCGTCTTCGCTTTTGCGATCGCCCCTGGAACGGCCCGTGCTGCCGACACCGGAGCCATTACGGTGGACGGTACAGTCGCGACACGTTACGACGCGTACCAGCTCTTTTCGGCGACCGTTGTCGACGATGCCGATGCCGACCAAAAGGTCGCAACTGATGTAGCGTGGGCGAATGACACGGTTCGCCAAGCTGCCCTTCCCGTGCTTCATGATGCAGGGCTTGATAACTCGGCATCGACGGCGCAAGAGGCTGCCGAATGGATGAATGCCGACGGGCACATGACGACCACGCTAGCGGCAAAGCTTGCCCGTGCGATTTACAATGCCGGTGCGCCTTCCGTGGCCCTTAACGCGGGCACGACGGCCGAGCTGCCCTGCGGCTACTGGCTCATCGTCGCCGACGATGACGCCATTTCCCAGGGCGAGGCCGGCACCGCGCCGATCATGGCCCTGGTGGGCGGCAGCGCCGTCACCGTCAAGCCCAAGGCCGCGACCCCCAAGGTGTCCAAGCACGTGCTGGAGGACAGCGCCGCCGCCTGGCAGAAGGCCGCCGACGCCACGGTCGCCGACGACCTGTACTGGCGCCTCTCTGCCACGGTCCCGGCGGGCCTCACGGCCTACGACACCTATACGGTGCGGTTCGTCGACACCATGAGCGCGGGGCTCGACCCCTCCAAGGTCGCCGCGAGCATGCGCGTGTACGTGGCGGCGGGCGCGGACGGCGGCTTCGACGCGGTCCAGACCGACAAGGACGGCCGCGTCGGCACCGAGCCCGCGAAGGGCTGGACCGACATCACGGCCCAGTGCGCCACCAAGGTGGCGGTCGACGGTAAGACCTTCACCGTGCGCACCGGCGACCTCATCGCCGCGCTCGGCGGGGTCGACGCCTTCACCGCGGGCGCCCGCGTGGTTGCTGTCTACGATGCGCCGTTGGGGGCCAGCTGCAATAGGGGCGCTACCAAGGGCAACCCCAACGAGGTCTACCTGCGCTACCCGCGCTCTCCCCTCGCCGACCAGTCCGGCGACGCCGGATTCACCCGCACGCCGAGCGATGACGCGTGCGCCTACACCTGGGGACTCAGTCTGACCAAGCGCTCAAGCTCGGACGATAAACCGCTCGCGGGCGCCAAATTGCGCATCATCGATGACCGCGGACGCATTCTAACGACTGACGGCTCGTGGTCGACGGATGCCGACGCTTGTGTCACCACGGGCGCGGACGGCCATGTGGAATTGACCGGTGCGGACGCGGGCGTCTACACCGTCGAGGAAATCGCGGCTCCCAAGGGATACACCGCCTTTGAGGGCAAACGTACGGTAACGGTTACGTCTGAGGGTTTGGACGTTAAGCAGGTTGTAGCCGCGAAGCCCAAAGTGACCGTGTCGGCAGAAAGCCCTCTGCGGGTTGATGCCGCCGATGCCGGGACGGGTTCGATTGAGCTGTCGGTGCTCAACACCCCAAGCAAAGAAGCAAGTCGAGGCTTTATGCCCTCGACGGGAGATAGAACGTTGGTGCTGGTGGCGGTTTTGGCTGCCATCGGAGTGGCGGCTATTGTTGTTGCGCTCGTCATCAAGCGGGGAGGAGGTCGCCGTGAAAAATAATTGTCCCCCCCCTTGCTCAATGGCGTACTGCCTCCGTAGCGAGTGACGCGCAGGCCTACCGACCTGATGATCATTGGTTTTGAAAAAGTTACTAGAGAACCCTCCAAGAAAGAGGACCAAACATGAAGACAACCAAGAACATCGCCCGCCTGGCAGTAACCGCCGGACTTACGGCAGCGTTGAGCTTCGGCGGGGTTATGGCGCCGGTCACGATGGCGTTTGCTGCGGGTACGCCTGTGGCTACGACGAGCGGCAATGTGACGATCGAAAATGGCGGCTACGCGGGTACGACCTTTAAGGGCATCAAGATTTTCTCCGCTACGGTTACACAGGATCAGACAAGGGCTGATGTTTGGGATTCTGCGGGGAAGAAGACGCTTTCCGATATCACGTGGGCATCGACTGATGCCGAGAAAGCCGTGAAGGGCGTGTTTGCTGGTGCGTCCGATGCACCCGGTTCTACTGCTACTCCGCAGGAATGGGCGGATTACATTGCGAAAAAAGCCGGCAATAACGTTGGCGAGAAAGCAAAGGTTGATTCCGGCAGTGTGCTCGACAAAATCGCTAAAGCCTTGGAAGGGGTAACCGCAACTGACGACACTACTGGCTGGAAAACCTCGCCCGATGGTAAATTCAACAATCTGCCCGCTGGTTACTGGCTCTTTGTGACCGATCAGCTCGGTTCGACTAAGGATACCAATAAGACCAATGGTAATGACGACGCGTTCACCTCACCGATTTTCACCATCGTCGGCGGCGCCGATGTAAATGCGGAGCCCAAGAAGAACGTCCCCAACGTGACTAAGGCCGTCAAGGATGACAAGGACGGCACGTTTGGTACCGACGTGTTTAAGAGCCCCAATAAGTCTGCCGACTCCCGCATGGATCAGTTTATCGAGTACCAGCTTACCGGCACGGTTGCGAGCAACATCAATACCTACAGCGCCTATACGTACACTTTCACGGATGAGCTGCCCAAATCCATGACGCCCATGTTTACTGATGAGGCCGGCAGCACGACCCCTGCTGTGACGGTTAAGATTGATGGTAAGACCGTTAGGAGCGGTGACTATACCAAAGCCTTCTCAGAGGATAACGTGCTTACCGTTAGCTTTACGAATCTTAAGGCATGCTTTGATGAGGAAAATAAACCCATTACCGTTAGCGAATCGTCCCATGTGACCGTTGAATATCAGGCCAAGCTTGATTCTGCAAAGATTTTTG
>DBFWDM010000239.1:0-3915 GCA_048484635.1 Collinsella sp. | reverse complement strand
AGCGTTCCTTGCGATGAGCGCGACATGTCCGCCGCCCGCGACGATGCCCTTGGCGATCTCGAGGCCAATGCCCTGAGTGCCGCCCGTGACAATCGCGGTCTTGCCCGTGAAGTCAAATGCCATGACTCCATCCCCCTTTATGTAAGGTGTCTCCTTGCGGGAAGTTGGAGCATCGCACGTGGCGATTATATGAGTCCCAGTCGTCATGGTGGTGACAACCCCTCGCCTAACCGCGGGCATGATAGTTCTTTGAAACGCTTTAGCAATTGAATGATTTTAAGTCTTAATGAGCTCTTAATATTGCCTACTGTATGAGGCCCGCGTATGGGGGTATCATCTTTCACCGAAAATAGTTTCTAGTGTTAGGGGTTTTCGGTGGAAGATACCGATTTCCGTGAACTTGGGCGTCAGCTCCTTACCGAGTTCGGCAGCATGCATCAGCGCATTTCGCGTTTTGCGGACAAAGCCCTCGACGGCGAGATGGCCGTCATGCGCGCCCTCATACTCGCCGGCGGTTCGCTCACGCCGAGCGAACTCGCTGATCGCGCCTGGGTCTCGAGCGCCCGCATCGCCAATATCCTACGCGCCCTCGAAGTCAAGGGCTGGGTCGAGCGCGAGCACTCAAAGACTGACCGTCGTCGCGTACACGTCATAGTGACCGACAAGGGATTCCAGGATCTCGAAATCAAACGTCGGGAATTCGAGGCCCGCACCGCGGCTTTCCTCGAGCAGCTCGGCGAAACAGATACCCAAGAGATGGTGCGCCTTCTTAGGCGTGCCAACGAAATTATCGACCGCAATCAAGAAAGGAGAGATGCCGAGTGAGGATTCTCAAGCTCTTTAAAAAGCATATCCTGGCACTGTTCGCAGCTATCGTGCTTATCGTAATCAGCTGCAACGCCGATCTGGCGCTGCCTACCTATATGAGCGACATCGTCGACGTGGGTGTGCAGCAAGGCGGCATCGCCTCGCCCGTACCCGACACCATCCGCGCCGAATCGCTCGACGACCTTGAACTCTTTATGAGCACCAAGGACGCCAAAGCTGTGGAGGCCGTGTTTAGCAAGGCTGACAAAAATGGCATTCGAACGTATAAGGGTACCGAGGAAGAGCGTGCCGATGGAGGCAAGATTGCCGACATTATGAGCCTGCCCGAGACTGTTGTCCTTTCGCTCAACCAGGGCATCGACGCCAACTCCATGGGCGACATGATGGGCTCGTCCAGCGAGAAAGACGACAACGCTGCCCAGGCCATGCCCACCCCCGAGCAAATGGCAGCGATGACGCCCGAGCAGCTCGCCGAGATGCAGCAGAAGGCCGCGGCGGCGCAGAACATGCAAAAGCAGATTGATGCCGACGGCGGTAAGATCACTATGAAGAGCCTGCGCCTGGGTGTCGAGGGCGGTCTGGTAGACCAAAGCAAGCTCGTCGAGGGCGCCAACCAAATGGCGGACAAAATGGGCTCCATGTCGGGCTCCATCGTCACCCAGCGCGCCGTGAGCTATGTACAGGACGAGTACAAGGCGCAGGGCATCGACCCCGCCGACGTGCAGAACGCCTACCTGAGCCGCATGGCGACCACGATGTTTGGACTGTGCCTCGTGTCGCTCGTCGCCACCATCCTGACCGGTGCCGTGGCTTCGCGCACCGCCTGCTCCATCGCCCGCGACCTGCGCCGCGAGACCTTCAACAAGGTTATGCACTTCTCGCCGGCCGAGGTGGGCAAGTTTAGCCAGGCCTCGCTCATCACCCGCTGCACCAACGACATTCAGCAGATCCAGATGGCCGCAACTCTGTTTATCCGCATGTGTCTGATGGCCCCCGTCATGGGCATCGTCGCCGTCATGCGCGTCCTGGCCAACCATACCGGCCTGGAGTGGACCATCGCCGTTGCCATCATCGCGGTCTCGGCCGTCGTCGGCGTGCTTATGGGCCTCACTATGCCCAAATTCAAAAAGATGCAGAGCTTTGTGGACCGCGTGAACCTTACCGCCCGCGAGCTGCTCGACGGCCTTATGCCCATCCGCTCGTTCAACCGCGAGGAACATGAGCTCGAACGTTTTGACAAGGCGTCGCTCGACCTGATGACCACGCAGCTCTACACCAACCGAGCCATGAGCTTTATGATGCCGCTCATGATGCTCGTCATGAACTGCATCACCGTGCTTATCGTCTGGTTTGGCGCGCAGGGCGTGTCCGACGGCGTGATGCAGGTCGGCAACATGATGGCGTTTATCTCCTACACCATGCAGATCGTCATGGCGTTTATGATCCTCACCATGGTTTCGGTCATCCTGCCCCGTGCCGAGGTCGCAGCCGAGCGCGTAGATGAGGTCATCACCTGCCCCACGAGCATCAACGACCCTGCCTCGCCCAAACTGCCCGCGGCCAGCTCGCCGCGCGGTGAGCTCACCTTCCGCGACGTGAGCTTCCAGTACCCCGATGCCCGCGCCGACGTCATTAGCGGTGTGAACTTCACCACGCATGCCGGTCAGATGCTCGGCATCATTGGCTCCACGGGCTCGGGCAAGTCCACGCTCGTACAGCTGATTCCGCGCCTGTACGACGTCACGGGCGGCAGCATTTCGCTCGACGGCATCGACGTGCGCGACATGACCCTTTCCGAGCTGCGCCGCCGCATTGGTTACATCCCGCAGCAGGGGCGTCTGTTCTCGGGTACCGTCGAGAGCAACCTCAAGTTTGCCGGCGACATGGTAAGTGACGAGGATATGCGCCAGGCAGCACGCGTCGCCCAGGCGGAAGACTTTATCGCCGAGCGCGAGGGCGGCTACGACTCCCCCATCAGCCAGGGCGGCTCCAATGTCTCGGGCGGTCAGCGCCAACGCCTGGCCATCGCCCGCGCATTGGCCAAAAAGCCCGAGGTCGTGGTGTTCGATGACTCGTTTAGCGCCCTCGACTACAAGACCGACGCGCGCCTGCGCGAGGAGCTGGCAAAAAACGTTACCGACGCCGCACTCGTGGTCGTAGCCCAGCGCATCGCGACCATCATGCACGCCGACCAGATCATCGTGCTCGACGACGGCCACGTAGTGGGCACCGGCACGCACGAGGAGCTGCTGCGCAGCTGCCCGGCGTACCTGGAGATCGCACAGTCGCAGCTTTCCGCCGAGGAGCTGGGGCTTACCCAAAAAGAAATTGCAGCCGTCATGGAAGGAGGCGAGCGCTAATGGCAGACGAGACCAAGACTCAGATTCCCAAGCCCACCCGCCAGCGTGGTCCCATGGGCCGCATGGGTGGCATGCGCCGCGGCGAAAAGGCCAAGGACTTTAAGGGCACCATGAGGCAGCTGCTCGGCTATATCGGCCAGCACAAGATTGCCGTGTTTGCCGCCGTCGCCTTTGCCGTGTGCTCGGTCATCTTTAACATTGTGGGACCCAAGGTGCTCGGCCAGGTTACGACCAAGCTGTTCGAAGGCCTGGTCGCAAAGGTCAACGGTACCGGCGACGTTGACTTTGCCTGGATCGCCAAGACGCTCGGCTTTTTGCTCTGCCTGTATCTGGCGAGCTCTGTCTGCAGCCTCATCCAGGGCTGGCTCATGACCGGCGTCACGCAAAAGATCTGCTACCGCATGCGCAAGGAAATCGCCGCCAAGATTGCCGTCGTGCCGATGAGTTACTTCAACGGCCACAGCAAGGGAGACGTACTCAGCCGCATCACCAACGACGTCGATACGCTGGGTCAGTCGCTCAACCAGAGCGTGACGCAGCTCATCACGTCGGTGACGCAGATTATCGGCGTGCTCGTCATGATGCTTTCGATCAGCCTACCGCTTACCGGCGTCACCGTGCTCACGCTGCCGGCCGCCGCGATTATCTTGACCGTGATGATTCACTTCTCGCAGCCGTACTTCCGCGAGCAACAGCAGGTTCTGGGCGCCGTCAACGGCATTATCGA
>DBFWDM010000238.1:0-1885 GCA_048484635.1 Collinsella sp. | reverse complement strand
GATGTGGATAGCTTTGACTTTGCGCTCTTTAACGAGGCGGAGGAAAAGGGCGACGCGGTGCTCACCTGCGGGGCGTGGTCGGGGGTGCACCCGGCCTTTGTGGGCGTGCCGTTCCTGTGCGGCCGCGAGGTGCCGGTCTTTCTGCACTACCCGCTCGAGCCCACCCTCCAAGTCCAAAAATTCGTCAACGCCATGGTCCAACTTCTCAAATAGCCAAAAGAGCCCCGTCCCAAATTAGCTACCCTTTGCTACGGGTTTAGCGTTCCTCGCGTGGCAGCCCGGCTGCCTCGGCTGCCTTTACGCGGTTCTTGTCGATGTACATGTTTTTGTCGGCCTGGGAAAAGAGTTCGCGCATGGTAGGCGGCTCGTCAAAATCACTGGAAAGCGCATAGCCCACCGCATAGCTGATGGGCATGTCGGGGTGAGCCTCGGAATACTCGTTCACGTTCGCACGAACCCGAGCGAGACAGGACTCCACGGCAGCTCGATCGGTATCCCGCAGCACCGCGATAAACTCATCGCCACCGTCGCGGCCCACAAAGCAGGTCTCGGATGCCACGCGCCGCAGCTGCCGGGCAAAAGAGCGGATGTATTCGTCGCCCTTCTCGTGGCCGAAGTTGTTATTGACCATATGCAGATTGTTAAGATCGAAGACGCACAGCGCAACGGGCGCCTCCGCGGAGACAGGCTGCTCCTGCCCCAAGATCTCCTCGCACTTATTCTTATTGGGCAGTCCTGTGGCTTCGTCGAGATAGACTTTGCTCTGCAGCTCGCGGTTGAGCGCGGCAGTGCGCACCGCGCGAACAAGTTCGACCGCAAAGGTCGCCACCAAGCCCACGATGTCGATGATCACCAAGCCCTCGAGATAGTTGAGCGCCGACGCCTTCTCCTGAGAGTAGTCCTCTGCGAGTCGCGTAGCATCGTCGCAAATGCCAAAGAACTCCTCGCTCATGGAGATGATGTCGGTGCTCTCGTAGCCGACTTCGCGCACGCGGCTAATCTCGGCGCAAAGCTCATCATAATAATTTGCAAGCTCGGTCATCTTTGCCTGATACTCATCGTCGTCGAGACGGACGAGGTTGAGGTCGTCACTTCCGTAACGCAAGCCGTTGATGTATGAATCCACGGCTTTGAGCAGGTCATCTTGAGGCTGGCCCGCGTCCTCGAGCTTAACGATTCGCTGCGTGGTGCCGCGCACCAGGCCGGCGTAGTTGACCACACGCGCCGTGCCCTGGATATCGGAGACGAGCAGCATGACATTGATGAAGAAGAAGATGAGAACTGCCGTGAGCACCATCATGAGCAGGCGCACCGCCTGGCTGGCCTTCTTGGCGACAGAAGTATTCACAAGTTCACTTCCCTAAATGACAAAAGAACAGGTAGCACGCAGTGTGCTGAAATTCATGGGTGGTTAACTCTACCATATGGGCCAGCAGCCTTAAACTGCAGCAGACGCTCGTCCAAATTGGCGTGACGCTTGCCTTGTTGTTCTTGACCTGGCCGCGCTATCGGACATGCTTCTGGTCTTGGATCACCATGGGACAGCTCATCCCGTTTTGTGCGTACAGAGTGGGATGCGGCTTCCCAAAGGTGCCGTTAGGGGAAACCACATCCCGGTTTATGCCCTTGAAATGGGATGCCGTTTCCCGGAGGGGGCCAGCGGGAAACGGCATCCCATTCTGAGCCCGAAAAGTGGGATACGGTTTCCGGCTGGCATGAAAAAAGCCCCCACAGCTCATATGAATGAACTGCCTCCCATTTCTTGGACATGAGAAATGGGAGGCTTTTTATGCGTGTCGACTTGAGGGTGAAGCACGACATCGTGGCCAGGAAGGCGGCGATCGGGCTCTTCGAGCGAGGCCACGGCTCCGAGTCGGCGGCGAAG
>DBFWDM010000237.1:0-2290 GCA_048484635.1 Collinsella sp. | reverse complement strand
CTTCGCCGCGACGGCCACAAAGTTCTCGTACCAGGAGCCCGCCGCAACGTCCGTGAAGATATTCTCGGCGCTTATGTCCTCATACTCGAAGAAGCTGACGGCGATCTTCGCAAACTCGGCGCGGGTTATGGAGTCGTTCGGACGGAAGGTCCCGTCCTCATAGCCGCCGAGGATGCCCATGCGGCTGAGGGTGGAGACGGCGTTGTTATACCAGGCCGTGGGGGCCACGTCGCTGTAGCTGTTCGTCTCCGTCCAGAACTTGTCCCTGGCCTCGTCGGTGAGGAGGCGGAAGAAGATGGTGGCGACCTCGGCGCGTGTGATGGAGGCGTCCGGCTTTATCGTGCCGTCCTCGTAGCCGATGATGTAGCCGAAGTGGTCCGTGGTGTTCAGCCAGTTCGGCCTGTAGACCGGCTCGGAGGGGGCGACGGGCGGGATGTAGGGCGGGTACCAGGTGTCGCAGACGACGTCGAAGGTCACGGGCAGCTCGCCGTTGATGACGGTCCACGCGCTGCCGGTCCACTTGAGCGCGACGGTTTCGTCGCCCTGATAGCTCGCGAGGGTATGCTTGTCGGTGACGTCATCGTTGTACTCGGCGAGGTAGGCGCTCGCGAGCAGCGTGACGGTGCAGGTGTACTCGCCGTCCTCGCCCTTGACGGGCCCCGCCACGGTGTAACCGTCGGCCAGCAGGCCGTAGGCGTAGGTCGGGTGCCAGCTCTTCTCGACGCAGTCGACAAACACCTTGCCGTCGAAGAGCGCCTTGAGCTCATCCTCCGTGGGAGCCTTGGGCGCCGCCGGGGTGGCGCAGACTACCTTGATGGTGGCAGGCAGCTCTCCGGCATCGGCAGGCAGCGTCCACTTGCTGTCGACATACTTGAGCGTGAAGGTCACAGTAGCGGACTGACCGGAGGCGAGGCTGTGCTTTGTCTCGGTGTCGGTGTTGTACCGGGCCTGATACACAGTGGCATCGAGCGTTACTTTGATGGAGGTGTCGTCGGTCTTTTCAACATTAACGAGCGAGCCGTCAAGGAGCCCGTATACCTTGTCCGCGTGCGCCACTTCGCCGTTGACGCAGTCGACAGTGATGCTGTCCTTGATAAGGTCACTGATTTCACCCGGAGTCGGCATCGGGGTCACGGGGGTAATGGGAACGGAATCCTGCTTGAACAGGACTTTGATGGTTACATCCGCAGTTACCTCACCAAACGTATAACTATTATCCTTCAAGTCGACAGGCTCATTGCCGACATAGGCAGCGTCAAAGACGAATCCATCCTCCGGCACAAAGGTAATAGTTACATTTTTATTGTCGTCTTCTATCGGATAGACATTTATAACGCTGTTCGCCCCTATATTTGTGCCCTCGAATTCAGCCGTGCCGTTAACGACCTCAACATTTATATTGTAGACTACCTGATCAGGCTTTTCGACCGGGCCGTTGAAGTAGGCCGTGAAGGTGTAGGTCTCGCCGGCGACGTAGCCGGTGAAGCCCTTACCAGACAGGTCGGCCTCGTAGGAGTAGGCGCCGCCGTAATAGCCGAGGCCATCGATAGTCCAGTAGGCGAAGGTGGCGTCAGCGTTGGGCGTGGCCACGCCCTCGAGGCTGAGAGCGACGTTGGTCATGACCTTGCCGTTCTCGTCGACCTCGAGATTGAAGGTGTCAAAGCTCGGGGTAACGAAGCCGTTCCCGTCCGCGGCCACGTACTTCACGAACACCTGCCTGCAGTCAGGCGTGCCGTCGGGCTCGTTGCCGTCATCGCCGTCGCCGAGCTTGTCCTCGGCGTAAAAGACCTCGATGGTGTGGTCTCTGTCAACCAGCTTGAGCGTGTAGACGCCGCCGTCGGGTATCTGCAGCATTTTGCCATCGATTGTGGCATAATTCAGAGTGTAGCCCTCGTCCGGGGTGAAGGTGATGGTGATGTCCTCGTTCTCGGCGGCAAGAATATAGCTTGTAACCTCGCTGCCGCGGAAGGTGGCGGTGCCGTTATGGACCGTAACGTAGATATTGTACACGTTCGGCTGCTCCGGCTTTACGACCGGGCCGTTGAAGTAGGCCGTGAAGGTGTAGGTCTTGCCGGCGAAGTAGCCGGTGAAGTCCTCACCAGACAGGTCGGCCTCGTAGGAGTAGGCGCCGCCGTCATAGCCGGGGCCATCGATAGTCCAGTAGGCGAAGGTGGCGTCAGCGTTGGGCGTGGCCACGCCGCTGAGGCTGAGAGCGTCGTCGGTCATGACCTTGCCGTTCTCGTCGACCTCGAGATTGAAGGTGTCAAAGGTCGGGGTAACGACGCCGTTC
>DBFWDM010000236.1:0-1103 GCA_048484635.1 Collinsella sp. | reverse complement strand
GAGTACGAAAGGTCAAACGGCGACTTGCGCAGCTTGATGGTGAGCACCGCGAGCAGCGCGAGGAAAATGGGCGCGCTGTACACGATGATGGGGGCCGACTGCCCCGTCACGGCGATGGAATCGAAGCTATCGGTGGCAAGGTACAAGCCCACGCTCATCAGCAGAACGGCGGGCTCGTAACTCATAACCTGCAGCAACTCACGATCGGCGCCGACCTGGGCAAACGGGCTTTGCGTCGAGGCGGACGCCAGCACCACAAAGATCGCGGCGAGCGTCACCATAAAGGCGCACAGCAGCGTGTTGGAGCCCGACACAAAGATGCCGCCACCCACGGCGGTAAAGATGAGCGCGCACGCCATGTAGGTATCGTCCATGGTGTTTACGCTGGCAGGGGCTTTGCGCAGCAGCTTGGCAACGTCGTAGAAGGGCTGCAGCAGACGCGGCCCCACGCGACCCTGCATGCGAGCGGACAGCTTGCGGTCAAGGCCGTCAATCAAACCGCCCACAAGCGGCGCCAGCAAGGCAAACGCCACGGTACCAATAAAAATGCCCACGACGCCCGAGCCTTCGAAATACTTGCCGCGCAGCACCGAGGGCGCACTCATGGCAAGCCGCTCGGGCCCAATCCACGCGCAGCACAGCAGCGCAAACAAGATAATGCTGCAGCACACGACGCTACCCGCGGGGCCAATACGCTTCTCGCCAAGGGCGTCCTCCGAGTACCAATTGCGCTTTTCGGCCTTTACCTCGTGTCCCATCGAACCGCGGAAATGGCGATATTTATCGGTTCCCACGCCCGAAAGATATACGTTTACGTGCGGGTTGTCGCTCACGCGGAATGAAGTCAGCAGCACCACGGCGATAAAAGCCACGATAACCACCATCAGATACATGGCGTCCTTGCCGATAACGTACGGCACGCGGCCAAACACCATGGCCAAGTAAGGCGACACCAGACCGCTCGAGATAACCGGGAACGCCACACAGCACAGAATCAGCAGCGCGGCGATGGTGTTGAGGGCCATCCATTCGGTCTTATGGACATTGACCTCAACGTTTTGAGCCGTGGGGTCGACGCCCGAAAGCTTGGCAAGCCACTTGCC
>DBFWDM010000235.1:0-3046 GCA_048484635.1 Collinsella sp. | reverse complement strand
GTCACCAACATGTACGTGATCGTGGAGAAGATGGAGCAGGCCGTGCGCGTCGTGCGCCCGTAGCGTATTGGTTGGAGTTGCCATGAGGGAGAAGCGCCCGGCGCTTGTCATCACGTTTCCCACCACGGCGGCCGCCATGGGGTGCGAGTCCCTGTGCATTGAGCGCGGCCTTCCCGGGCGCACGATTCCCGTGCCCGGGGAGGTTGCCGCCGGCTGCGGTCTGGCGTGGAAGGCATTGCCTGCAGATGAGCCACTGCTGCGCGGCGAGCTCGCCGCGGCGGGCGTTCCGACCGAGGGCTTTACCGTGATCGATATGTGGGAGGTCGTACGATGATCTACTTGGATAACGCGGCGACGACCATGCACAAGCCGCAGGCGGTCATCGATGCCGTGACGCAGGCGATGCGCTCGCTCGGCAATGCCGGACGCGGCGCGACATCGGGTGCCCTCGATGCGGCGCGCACGATTCATGGCTGCCGCACTAAGCTTGCGCGCTTTTTAGGTTGCCCGAGGGCAGACCATGTTTGTTTTACGCCCAACTCCACCGCGGCGCTCAACACCGTCATCAATGGCGTGGTGCGTCCCGGCGATCGTGTGGTCACGACGGTGCTCGAGCATAACTCCGTGCTGCGTCCGCTCAATCGCCTGGCGGTAGAGCAGGGCGTGACCGTTGAGTATGCGGGCTGCGACGCGAACGGCGTGCTCGACTACGACGAACTCGAGCAGCTGGTCACGCCGGGCACGCGTGCCGTGGTGGTGACGCACGCCTCCAATGTGACCGGCAACTCCGTTGATGTTGCACGTGTGGCGGCTGTGGCTCATGCGGCCGGCGCGCTGGTTATCGTCGACGCCTCTCAGTCTGCCGGTACGGCGAAGATTGACATGGATACCATGGGGCTCGACGTCGTGTGTTTTACCGGCCACAAGGGGCTCATGGGACCCCAAGGCACCGGCGGCCTGGCCGTGGCGGAGGGCATTGACGTGGCTCCGTGGGCCATGGGCGGCACGGGCGTGCACAGCTTCGATGCGCTGCAGCCGCTTGAGTGGCCCACGCGC
The DNA here is from genome assembly GCA_048484635.1 of Collinsella sp. Classification (GTDB taxonomy): domain Bacteria; phylum Actinomycetota; class Coriobacteriia; order Coriobacteriales; family Coriobacteriaceae; genus Collinsella. Next base: position 1,990 of record DBFWDM010000235.1, on the reverse strand, counting down.
CTCGAGGCGGGCACGCTCAACGGTCACGGCATAGCGGGCCTATCCGCTGGTCTCGACTTTATCGAGGCCCAGGGTGGGGTCGAGGCGATTGCTTCCAGCGAGCGTGCGCTCGCTGATCGCTTTCTTGCCGGCGTGCGCGAAATCCCGGAGATCAAGCTTTACGGCGCCTTTGACCAGCCGACGCGCTCTGCAATTGTGTCGCTCAACGTGGGCGATATCGATTCGGCCGAGATCTCGGATGCGCTCATGCAAGGGTGGGGGATTGCGACGCGCCCCGGCGTCCATTGCGCCCCGCTCATGCACCGTGCACTGGGTACCGAGCGCCAGGGCGTCGTCCGCTTCTCGTTTGGGTATTTCAACACGGACGAGGAAGTCGACACCGCGATCGACGCTTTACGCGATTTAGCCTGCTAGAGCGTATATACTTGCGGGATGGGTGTTTTTGCCCGTCCCGTTTTTGTTTCGACCCGAAAGGTGTGTCTATGGCCTCATCCGCGCCGCGCGGTCTGCGCTCCGACCATGTCGTCACCGTCGGCATCGCCCTATTCTCGATGCTCTTTGGCGCCGGCAACCTCATTATTCCGCCACTGCTGGCGCTGCAGGCAGGTTCTGCCACGCCGGTCGCCATGCTCGGCTTTCTCATCGCCGCCATCGGCCTGCCCGTCATGGGCTTTATCGCCGTGGCGCTTGCCGGCACGGCGCGTGAGCTTGCCGGCCGCGTGCATTCCAAGTTTGGCGAGTTCTTTGTCGCGGCAGTATATCTGGCCATCGGCCCGTGCCTTGCCATTCCGCGTACGAGCTCCACGGCGTTTGAGATGCTGGTACCGTTGCTGCCCGAGGGTGTTTCGCTCGGCACGGCACGTCTGGTTTTTGCCATCGGGTTCTTCGTAGTCGCGTTTGTGCTCACGCTACGCCCCGGCGTCATCACGCGCGTGCTCGGCCGCATTACGGGCCCCGCGCTCATTGTGCTCATCGTGTTGGTCGTGGGTGCCGCCGTGGTCTCGCCACTGGGACCGGCTGCCGCGCCTCAGGCTCCCTACGATGCAGGCGCCGCCGTGCAGGGCTTTTTGACTGGCTATCAGACCATGGACCTGCTCGCGTCGCTCGCCTTCGGCATCATCATCGCCGAGACCATCCACGAGCTGGGCGTGACCGACGACAAGCGCGTCGCTTTTGAAATTTCGCGTTCGGGTGTGATCGCCGGCGTGCTCATGGCCATCATCTACTGCGGCCTGGCGCTTGCCGGAATGCAACTCGGCACGGTTATGCCCGATGCCACCAACGGCGCTGCCATCCTCGCTCGTTCGGCCTCCATGCATTTTGGGCTTGCTGGCACGGTCGTGGTCTTCGCGATCTTTTTCCTCGCCTGCATGAACGTGTGCATCGGTCTTATTAGCTGCTGCTCGCGCTATTTCTGTGAGACGTACGTAGTTGAAGGGGGAGCGGAGGCTTCCGAGGGGGCCATGCGCCGCCCCTTCGCGATCCTTGCCTTTGTGTTCGCGGCGTTTTCGTGCGTGCTCTCCAACGTGGGCCTCGACGTGATCCTCATGTTCTCGGTGCCCATGCTCAACGCCTTGTATCCCGTCGCCATCGTGCTGGTCCTCATGGGTTTGGTACACGGCTTTTGCGACGCTCATCCGCAGGTGTGGGTCTGGGTCGGCGGCGTGGTTGCCGTGCAGAGCGTGATCACCTCGGTCCGCGATGCGTTCTTTGCGGGCGCGTGGCTGCCGTTTGATGCGCTACCCCTGGCAGACATCGGTGCCGCGTGGGCGCCGGTTGCCGTGGTGGCGTTTGTGATTGGTCTGCTCCACAGCAAGTTTGTCGCACATTCGAGGAGCTAGGGTTTCTGCGCTTGCACAGGCGGGGAGTCTCCCCTATAATTTCCTTCGCTTTGGGACACGCAAGGTTTAGACCTTAGCTGCTCAACACCTTCGGGACGTGGCGCAGTTTGGTAGCGCGCCTGCTTTGGGAGCAGGATGTCGCAGGTTCA
>DBFWDM010000234.1:0-1019 GCA_048484635.1 Collinsella sp. | reverse complement strand
TCGGGGACAAACGTGGCGAAGCACTGTGCCCACGGCGTGTTGCCGATCTTTGCGAGCGAGATGGCGCAGGCGTTGCCCTCGATGAGGTCGAAATCTTGCGGATGCGTTTCGTCGCCGGGGAAATAACCGTCGGTGCCGGCGGTAAAGCGCAGGTCGAGATCGAGCGTGGCCCAGCCGATTCGGTCGGCGGTGTCGCAGTGTAGGTCAAATACGGGATATGCCATGGTTCCTCCGGTTGCAGCGTTTCTTTGCAAACTGTCATTGAATTGTATGACTAGGGTATAGTTAGCGCCATATGTTCACGGCGGCCCGCGTTGTGCGCCGCCCTTATCACGGAGGTTACCATGTCCAACCAGGGCAAGAAGGTCAAGACCCATTATCGCGGCACGCTCGATGACGGCACGCAGTTCGATAGCTCCTACGATCGCGGCGAGCCGCTGGAGTTCACCTGCGGCGCCGGTCAGATGATCAAGGGCTTCGACGCCGCTGTTGTCGACATGCAGGTGGGCGAGAAGAAGACCGTGCACATCCCGGCTGCCGATGCCTACGGCGAGCACAATCCCGAGATGGTTATTACCTTCCCGGCCGAACAGGTTCCCAACATCGAGCAGATCGAGAAGGGCATGAAGCTTTTCCTGTCCACGCCGAGCGGTATGCCCGTCCCTGCTGTGGTCATCGATGTAACGCCCGAGGCCGTGACGCTCGACGCCAACCACGAGCTGGCCGGCAAGGACCTCAACTTTGATATCGAGCTCGTCGAGGTCGAGGGTTAGAGTATGCCCGAGCGCTTGGTTTCGACGACATGCTTGGGAAATCTCAACGATCCGTCCTATGAACTCCTGCTCCGCCGGAATTTGGGCGGCGTCTTTGAAGTTGACGAGCTACTGCTCGATTGGGACCAGGCTGATGTATGCGCGTTTGCGGGCGTGACGGAGCTGGGGCGCACGATCGATGTTCGGCCGGATGCTACCGACGGTGGTCGTCTTGCCGACGGCGACGTGCTCGCCATTGACCGTTCG
>DBFWDM010000233.1:0-5975 GCA_048484635.1 Collinsella sp. | reverse complement strand
GAGAACCCAGTTGCGCTGGACCTCGCCCTGCTTGGCGTAGTGAGTCGATTTCGAAATCACTTAGACTCCTCCATGTACAGTACGTGTTGTTACAGAGATTCACGGGGCTCTGCAAGTAACCCGTCCATATTACCCCGCTCGCCGTACGAGTCAACAGGTATTTTGGCTCCGACCAGAGTTTCTGCACATGTCATCCACGAGCCGTGATTTTTCCAGCTCTTTAGCTGTTGTCATTTTTTTGAGGGTTCGCCGTCGCTAGCGCTCAACGAACTCTTGGATTTCCGCGAGCAGGCGCTTTGCCTCCTGGCGGCCCTGAATATACAGGTCCAAAAGCTTTGCCGAATCGTGCTCGACATGACCGACCTCGACCGGCTTTTGCGGAGCGACGACCAACGCGCGGCCCTCGCGCTCATACTTCCACAGGTGCATGCGCTGAATGTTGTAGCGGTCGTGGCGCGTCTCGATAGCCTCGAGCAGATAGGGGTAGTCGGCATAGCGGGCGCGCGCGGCAGGCATAAACTCGTAGGGCTTTTTCTCGTACGAGCGTTCCTGTGTGACAATGACAACCGCACGGTCGAAGCCCGCCTCCTCCAGCACGTGCTCGATGGGGATCGAATCGGCTACGCCACCGTCGACGTATTTGTGCCCGTCAATCTCGACCGGCGGCGTCAACAGCGGCAGCGACGTCGATGCGCGAACAGCGTCGAGGTCAAGTACGGCGCTTTTGACCGGCAGGTACGTGGCGGTTCCAAAGAGCATGTCCGTCGCGACGGCGTACATCTCGATGGGGCTCGCGTCGAACGTCTCGTTGTCAAAGGGATCCAGGCGGTCCTGGACATCGTTGAAGATAAAGTCGTAACCCACAATAGAGCCCGTGGACGCAAACGATGCGGCGCCCATGAAGCGGCTGTCGCTGCAGAAAGCCAGGTTGATGCGGTTGGCACGGCCGATCTGGTGCGACTTGTAGTTCACGCCGTTGAGAGCGCCGGCCGATACACCGTAGACAGCCGGAATCTCAACGCCAGCCTCCATGAGAACGTCGAGCACGCCCGCGGTAAACTGCCCGCGAAAACTACCGCCCTCCAAAACGAGCGCGACCTTGCCGGCGTTCTTTGCCTTATCTTCTGCAGTCATATTGACCTCCTGCGATTGCGTTTTGGCTTTCTTCTACCCAGTTTTGGGATGGAGGGCGCGCAGGTTTTGGAGTTGAGGAGGGCGGGGCGGCCGGCGGGAAAGCGCGTCCCATTCTCAGAGCAAATTCCGGGTCTCATTTTCCGCTGAGCCCGTCATCAGGAAAATGAATCCCATTCCCGCTTAGATTCCGGGACGCGCCTTCCGCTTGATGTGTCATCCGGAAACTACGTCCCAGTCTGAGCGTGAATTCCGGGACGTGCTTTCCGCCTGGGCTGCCATTGGGAAAGCACGCCCCACTCTGCGTCACTGAGGCGTTTTCTTTACGCCCGCGCCCTGCACAGAGTTCGATTCTCCGCGGGTTTGGGGTTCCGTTGATGTGGCGCATGGCAGGCTGAGATTCGATAACATCGCATCTATATAGGGTTGAAGCTTTGCGCGGAGAATCTGCGTATTTGCTTCGCAAATCCGCACCGGCTTCGGCCGCCTGCCGGCGCCCTCGCCCGCTCGCTACAAACGCTCCGCGTTTGCTTAACGCTCGCGCCCTGCATAGAGTTCGATTCTCCGCGGTACGGACTAGAAATAAAAAGGCAGGTAGATATAAGTATCTACCTGCCTGTTACTTATGGTGGAGGCGCGGAGAATCGAACTCCGGTCCACGAAAGCCCCCTGATTGGCATCTCCAAGCTCAGTCGCTGGTTTAGTCTCGGACGCTTTGCGCGCAGCGACACGCTCGCGGCGTCCTAACCGGTTCGGTCTTAGCCTGCGCCATACCGATTACGTGCGCAGGAGCATTCCCCTAACATGACGTCGCGCCGGTGTCGGGGAAATCACCGGGTTGACGCGCCGCTATAAACTAAGCAGCGAGAGCCATAGGCTCAAAAGAAGAGTTGTTGTCAATTCAATTTGACGTTACCCCTGTTTAACGAGGCGAGGAGACCTCGGCTTGCTTCCTCTCTCAGAGCTATCGTGTCGAAACCAGTCGCCCCCAAATGTCGGGAAAGTCTGGATGGCATCGGGCCTGCAAGCACCCAACAGCCGTCGACTTTTCAAGGAACATGCGGGGCGAGCCCCGCTTGTGGAGTGTTATCTTACCACGTTCTGAAAGCGGACAGCTGTTCTATGCACGAGCTGTGAAGACCTCAATGTGCGCACGACTTCGCATTTTTGCTACCGATCGCGTCACGTATATTTTCGCCAAGCAGAATTGACCCGTCGAAAGGACCGTTATGGATACCAAGCAGCAACTCGTCAATGCCCTCGCAGGCCTGGGCTCAACCATTACCGAAGCTATGGATGTCATCGAGGGCTTTGTCCCCTGCGGACATCCCGCCCTCACGGTATCGAACGCACTCGTCGCGCTGGACGTTGACGATGATGCAGCTCTCACTCAGCAGCTTGAGACCGTCGAGGGCTTTATCGACCACGTGAGTGAGAACCGCGGCGTGGCCGCCTACCACGGTATCGAGGTCGAGCTCGCGGGTCCCAAGGCAGATCTGTTCGCAGCAATCCGCGAGGTAGGCGCCCTTATGCAGAGCGCAGGCGTCAAGAACACCCAGGTCAACGAGTGGGTCTACCGCAGTCTGGCAGCACTCGACAGCTCCGACGAAAAGGCAGCCGAGCAGCTCGCAGAAAGTCCCGCCATTAAGGCCGAGCTTTTGTAAATAGCAGACGCGGGCCCCTTGGCGCATCGTCGTCCAAGAGGCCCGCAAACAGTTCGCGTCAACCGATAGCCGCGCCGCCACGTTCGGCCAAAGCAAGAATCGGCATCATTTGACGAGGTGTCTTTGCTGCAAGATCGGCATGTTCGAGCAGTTTGCGATCGTTGGTCACCAAGTAATCGACCTGCGCGCGCTTGCATGCGGCGAGCACTAAGTTGTCCTCGTAATCGCGGTGGAGCGCTAAATATTTGTCGGCCAGCCAAAGGTCCGACGCGTCTGCACCCACGGCCATAGCGTTTTCGGTCATATTCCGAACAAACGCCAGCGCCGCATCGCCAATCGCGCGGGCAGAAGCCTCGTCGATCGCTCCCCCGCTGGCAAGAACGCTACGCTTCAGCTCGTGTTGGACAACGTACAGCACGTCCTTGGCAATATGCACCGGGAAGAACAGCAACGCCCCTGTCTCCGCCGCCTGCCCAATAAACGCACGCGCGGCAAGCGACTCGGCATGGTCGACGCAAAACGAATCAACCCATACGTTGGCGTCCGCCATAATCTTGAGAGGCGCCCCACTCACTGGATCATCCCCTTTTGGCGATAATGCTCATCCATGGCTTCGGAATAGATTGCGTCCCAATCGCGATCATCAGATACGGGCGACGTAGCGATGCCCAAATCTGCATAAAGCCGGTCTGCCGCTCCCCACGACGCGGCGAACGGCGTATCGGGCGCGACGGTCTGCTGCCGGTCGTCGACGGCCGCAAGCACTTCCTCGCACTGCCCGCCACCCTGTGCGACCTTGGCCACCACCTTTTTGATGAGCTCGGGCAGTGACCCGCCCGAAAGCCGCAGTGCCTCCTCGGCACGGTTCTTGACCTGGCGATCCACGCGAACGTTCACCTGCGCCATGCCGCTAACAGCACCCACGTCGATCCCGCTCCCTTCAAATGCTAGCACCGCTAGCAACACTATATAGAGAAGCTAGCAAATGGTCAAATGCAAAAGGCCTGCGTCCGGACGACACCGATGCCGTCTGGGCGCAGGCCAGATAACGTGGGCGAACACGTCCGCTAGCGCAGGTAAGCCTTTGCGTTGCCCAGGCTGTAGGCGATCGTTGAGCCGTTGTGCAGCAGCGACGACGCCTGCGGAGTAATCATGCCGGTAATACCCAATGCCAACAGCGCCGAGTTGGTGAGCATCACCTTGGAATACGAACTCGTCAGACGGTCGATGAGCCCCTGGCTCATACGGCGCAGACGCACGATCGCCGCGAGGTCCGTATCGGCCAGGATGATGTCGGCGACCTCTTTGGCGATGTCGCTGCCGCCACCCATGGCCAGGCCAACGTCGGCCAGGCCCAGCGCCGGTGAGTCGTTGACACCATCGCCAACCATGGCAACGCGGCGCCCCTCGCGCTTGATCTGCTCCACGTAGGCGTACTTGTCCTCGGGTAGCAGCTCGGCCTTAAACTCGTCGACGCCCGCCTCGCGCGCGATGCGCTCGGCCGTGCGCTCGGAGTCGCCCGTGAGCATGACGACGTGTTTGACGCCCAACGCATGCAGATCGGCAATAGCCTCGCGCACACCAGGTTTGAGCGGATCCTCGATACCGAGCACGCCCACGACCGTGCCATCGACCGCCAGGTATAACGGCGACAGGCCCTGCATCTGGGACTCAGTGCGCTCTTTAATGTCAGACTCGAGCTGCGCACCCTCATCCTCAAACACAAAGTGCGCCGAGCCAATAATTGCGCGACGCCCCTCGATGGATGAGGCGATGCCATGCGCCACGATGTACTCGACGGCAGCATGGCGCTCGCGGTGCTCGAGCCCGCGCTCGCGTGCCGCATTGACCACGGCACGCGCCACCGGATGCGGAAAATGCTCCTCCAAGCAAGCGGAAAGGCGCAGGACCTCGTCCTCGCTCCAGCCATCGGTGGTGAGCACGCAGGCAAGACGCGGCTGCGCCTCGGTAAGCGTGCCGGTCTTGTCAAACACAATGGTGTCGGCCTTGGCAAACGACTCAAAGTACTTCGCGCCCTTGACCATGACGCCCATCTTGGCGGCATCGCTCATAGCGGTCATGACGGCAACGGAACCCGTGAGCTTGAGTGCGCACGAGTAGTCGACCATCAGTGCCGCCGAGGTCTTGATGAGGCTGCGGGTAGTAAGCGCAACCAGGCCCGCGAGCAGGAAGTTCCACGGGACGATCTTGTTGGCAAGGTCCTCCATATGCGACTGGCCCTCGGACTTGAGCGAGTCGGCCGTCTGCACGAGCGAGACGATTGAGCGCAGTTTGGTTTGCGCCGTATTGGCGCGCACGCGCACCAAGATGCCGCCGTCTTCCACGACGGTACCGGCGAACACGTCGTCGCCCACGCTGCGCTCGACGGCCAGCGGCTCGCCGGTCAGGGTCGCCTGGTTGACCATAGCGCTCCCCTGCTCGACAACACCGTCGATGCAGATGGACATGCCGGTGCGCACGGCGACCAAGTCGCCGGGCTCGAGCTCGGTGGCGGCAACGCTTACCTCGGTGTCGCCGACGACCTTTTGCGCCTTGTCGGGCACGTCGAGCAGCGAGTTGATGAGCTCGTTTTCGCTCATGGCGCGGGTGTAGTCCTCGAGCAGCTCGCCCACGTTGAGCAGGAACATCGTCTGGCCCGCGGTGTCGACATCACGTTTGACAAACGAGATACCGATGGCCGAAGCGTCGAGCACGGGAACGGTCAGGCGCGGCCGCGCGAGCTCATGAAGGGCAGCGCGCAAAAATGCCATGTAACCGGCCACGACAAACACCGCACGCAGAGGCGTCGGCAAGAACCAGCGGCGCGCGTAGTGGGCACCGATAAGTGTGGCAAGGTCCATGACGAGCTTGTGCTTGCGTGGCTCAAGCTGCATCACGTAGCCTGTCTTTGCGTCGGCAATGGCCTGAGCGTCGAGCGCACCGACGGCGGCCAGCACGGCCGCGCGACGCTGCTCGTCGTATTCGAGCGCCATCTGGCCAATACGGCCATATACGCGCACCTTGTGCACGCCGTCGATGTCGCCGCCAAGCTTAAGAAGTGCATCGAGATCGCTCTCTGGCACAGGACCCGCCAATTGAAGACGGGTCCTGCCGGGGATCTCGCTAATAATCGAGAATCTCATAGTTTGTGCCTGGGAGCGTTACTCGGCTGCCTCGTCA
>DBFWDM010000232.1:0-3431 GCA_048484635.1 Collinsella sp. | reverse complement strand
GAGCTACTGCTCGATTGGGACCAGGCTGATGTATGCGCGTTTGCGGGCGTGACGGAGCTGGGGCGCACGATCGATGTTCGGCCGGATGCTACCGACGGTGGTCGTCTTGCCGACGGCGACGTGCTCGCCATTGACCGTTCGGGCGTGGTGCCCGTGGCGGTTGTCGTGCGCCTGCGCAGCGCCGAGGTTTATTTGGTCGAAGTCGACCGCATGGATCCGATTGCGCTCGCGCATGCGTGCTGGGAGATCGGCAATATGCATGCGCCGCTTTTCCGAGGCGATTCGGACGAGCATACCGTGCGCATGTATACGCCGGTGCAGCCTGTTTTGGGCCGCATGCTCCGGGGCGTCGAGGGCGTTCGGCTCTCGAGGGTTATCCGTGAACTCGATTCGGACCGGCGCTTTGCGTCGAGTGCGGCGGATGCCGTTGTGAGCATGGCTCCAGACTTTACGATCGTAAAGAAGGCGCGCGGTTAACGTGCGTATAAGTAAGACGGACTTTGAGAGGCAACTATTCAAAGTCCGTCTTTCTGTTGATGAGATGCTGTGGGGGAAAGCATATGGGTCTTGAGGGAATCAAGCTGATTGCATGCGATTTGGACGGCACATTGCTGCATCCGGGGGAGCACGAGCCGCGTTCCGAGGCCTTTGAGCTCATCGATGAACTGCATCGTCGCGGTATCGTGTTTATGCCGGCGAGCGGCCGTCAATATGCGAGCTTGCGCTACCTGTTTGCCCCGGTGGCCGATGAGCTCGCCTATGTATGCGAAAACGGAGCCCTGGTGATGAGCGAGGGGCGTGCCGTTGTCAAGCGTTCCATGGAGCGTAGCCTTGCTATGGATATCGCGAATGCCGTGGTTGCGTATCCCCATGCCGACGTGACCCTTTCATGTGAGGGACACCTCTACACCATGAGCGGCAACGATGCGTTCGTCGATCATTTGCGCTATGAGGTCCACTGCGATGTGGCGGTGGTCGATCGCCCCGAGGACATCGACGAGGACGTCATTAAGATTGCCTTCCAGACGCCCGAGGTGGATCAGCCGGCGGCCCTGGAGTATTTCGAGCGCCTCTTTAGCGACCGTGTTGACGTGATGACGTCGGGAACCGAATGGACGGACTTTATCGGTTTCGGTTCGGGCAAGGGCTCCGCGCTTGCCGATTACGGTCGTGCCCTGGGTATTTCGCCCGATGAGATGATGGCGTTTGGCGATAACGAAAACGATCGCGACATGCTCAACGTCGTGGGCCATCCCTATCTGATGGAGAGCTGCAACCCCTCTATGCGTGGCATTAACGACCGCGTCCGCTACGTGCGCACGGTCGAAGAAGAGCTGCGTCGTCTACTTGCTGAGTAGACATTTGGGACATGTCTAGAAATCTACTTTTTGCTGCAAAGTGCGGAAAGGTGGATTTTAAGGCATGTTCCAAACATCTACCTACAGTCGGGGCAGAGACCCTCGAAGATGGTGTAGTGCGACGTGACGTGCCAGCCGATTTGCTCGGACGCCTTGGCGTCGAGCTGGGCATCGAAGGGGAGCGGTACGTCGATGACGCGGCTGCACGAGGTGCAGATGATATGCGCATGCGGCTCGATCGTGCGATCGAAGCGGCTGCCGCCCGGCGTCTTGATGGAGAGAATCTCGCCGGCATCTGCCAAGAGATTGAGGTTGCGGTAGACCGTGCCGCGGCTGATCTTGTCATCCTGTTCGCGCACGGCGTTGTAGATTTCGTCGGCGGTGGGATGGTTATAGCTTTGGCGCACGGCGTCAAGAACCAGCTTTCGCTGCTTGGTATTCCTTCTTTGCACCGCCATGCGCCTCGCCTCTTTTCTATTAACGGTCGTAGGTAAATGATACCGTATTTAGCACACAATACTAATAATGAGGACTGAAACCGTCTTCATTGGCAAGTGGGGCTCGGGCCTGGGCGTCTACAAGGCGAAAACGCGTTCCCATGCGCTCGTAGGAGGCATGAAGCGCCTCGAGATGAGATAGGACGTTTGCCGGAGTTCCCTGTATCTCCATCTCGACTGAGCCGTCTTCCATGTTACGCACCCAGCCGGTGAGTGCGCGTGCCTGTGCGAGGTTGGTGTTGGTAAAGCGAAAACCAACGCCTTGGACTTGCCCCGCCCAGCGCAGGAAATAGCGCAGGGGAGTGTCTTGAGTGGCCTCGTCGCTTGCGAGTACGGTAAGCCTGCGGCGCAGCTCGAGCTCGACGTTTGATGGTTTTTGAGGCTCTCGACTGCCGCCGGTGACGCTGGAGAAGAACGTATCGAAGAGGCCCATCGCTATGCCTGCTTGCCTGCGTCGGCCGGGAAGGTAATGCCGGCCTGCTGGCGCACGGCATCCATGATGCGCAGTGAGACGAGCGTGACATCGCGGTAGTGGCCAAGCTCGTGGCGTCCCGCCGGGGTCTCCCAAATCTCTTCCTTAACGTTATCGATGCCGTCGATGGCGGTGATAAAGTCTGTGAGTTCGTATTCCATAGTGTTGCTCGATTTGGGCAGGTCGAGCACGCGGCCGTTGTCGCCCTGTTCGCGCGGTGCCTCGGTCGCCGAGCCGCGTACGACTTCGCCGCGATAGTCGATGCGGACGTTGCGGGGCGTGGACAGATGGTCGATCTGGATAGTGCCGTGCTCGCCTTCGATCTGCGAGGGCAGCAGGTCATTCGTAATTTTGGAGTGCGCGAGCTCGACGGAGATACGGCCACCGCCGTAGCTGGCGAGGATGGAACCGCAGCCATCGATGGGGCCGTGCGTGAGCTGTCGCGTGGTGGGGTCGAGCAGAGTAGTCATACTCGTAAGGCCGGAGGGCATGCCGAAAATCTCGACCATGGGCTCGACGGTGTAGACGCCAATGTCCATGAGGGAACCCGATGCCATATTGCAGTCGAAGATATTGGTGGCGCGTCCCGCGAGAATCTCGTTGTAGCGCGAGGAATACTTGCCAAAGCGCAATGAGGCGCGGCGGATGGGGGCGATCTCGCCCAGGGCGTCCTCGATGGCGTGGAAGGCGGGATCGTGGAGGGGACGCATGGCCTCGAGGGCCACGACACCTGCTGCCTCGGCAGCGCGGAAGACTTCCAGCGCCTGCGCTTCGGTGGCGCAGAAGGGTTTCTCGACGATGACGTGCTTGCCACCGGCGATGCAGGCAAGGGCCTGCTCGTAGTGAAGTGCGTTAGGACTGCCGATATAGACGGCGTCGACGTCGACGGCTGCCGCAAGCTCGTCAAGTGCGGTGAAGTTACGCTCGCCGCCGTGTTCGGCGGTAAAGGCGGCGCCGCGCTCGGCATCGCGCGAGAGCGTGCCCACAAACGCGGCTTGGTCGTTGGCGTTGACGACCTGGATAAAGTCGTCGGTAATCATGGATGTGCCGATGGTCGCGATGCGCAGCATACGTCCCCCTTGCGTTGTTTGGTCTACAGGATGA
>DBFWDM010000231.1:0-3669 GCA_048484635.1 Collinsella sp. | reverse complement strand
CACTGACGGGGACGACATCGTCATCAAGAATGGTTCCATCGTGGACGCGTTCGCGGAAGGCAAATTCTCGGTTGCAATCTCTACCAGAAACCACCAGCCAAACGTCGCTGGCGGTCACATCTACATCAGCGACTCCGTTGTCAAGGCTATAGCCCGCTATGTCGAGACCGGTGGCGATGGCCCCGATCACTACAGCAACGACCAAAGCGGCGAGGTCATCCCTGAGCCTAGGGGTCTGAACATCGGTATCTTCGCCCAGACCTACGAGGGCATCACACCCGCGAGTATCTCGATCGTCCGCAGCAGGCTCACGGCCGAGGGAGATACGGCGGCAATCTTCGCTCTTGCCATAAGCGAGGACGGCAAGGCGATCGGCACCATCGAGATCGAAGGCGCTCCCATCCAGACGCCCGCAGGCGGCAAGATCATTAACTATCGCTACGAAGAAGAGTACGGCCCCAGCATCTCCTACGAGGCAGGTCAAACCATCGGCACGGGCAACGCCACGATCGACTCCCCCTATGACGCCGCCGTCGCCAAGAGCACGGTCATCGTGCCTCCCGAGGAGACCAAGCCCGAGGATTCCAAGCCTGATTCCAAGCCTGAGGGCACAAAGGCGACCAAGACCGTTGCAGTCACAGCCACGGGAGCAAAGACCACCGGCAAGCTCGCGGCAACCGGCGACGCCTCGAGCGCAGCCATCGTGGCAGCCGCCCTTGCGGGAACAGCCGCCATCGCCGCAGGCGCCGTGGTAAGCCGCAAGCGCTCATAGACGCCTTTGGCCTTTAACGCACGGGACGGCACCCACAGAAGCGCTAGCCTGCACACCGTTTAGCAACGCCACCGCCGAGCTCCCCTCCGGCGGTGGCGTTTCCTGTTTGCGTTCGCACGACGCGCGCGCGAATGTTCTTGATGCTGCCCAACCGGTATACGCTGAAGTGCGACAATTGGGACTGCCAATATCACAACACTGAAAGAAGCCTGCCTTGGAAGCGCAAAAGCAGATATCCGTTCATTCGGAGCATACGGAAAGCGCACCTGTCATTTACCTCCCCGTGGTCATGGGCGACGGTAGTGATGTTTATGACCGCTGCCGAGAGCTCGACTGTCCGCCATTCACCCTCGTCGCCATTGGTGGGCTCGATTGGAATCGCGAGCTGAGCCCCTGGGCATGCGACGGGACCGTACGCGATGCCGAACCCTTTGGTGGGCAGGCGTCCGGATTTCTCAATGAACTGCTGAACCGGATAATCCCAAAGGTCGAATTATCGCTCCCACTGCCGCCCACCTGGCGCGGCATTGCCGGCTACTCGCTCGCGGGCCTCTTCGCGCTCTGGTCCCTCTGGCAAACCGACGCCTTTGACCGCGCCGCGAGCGCATCGGGCTCGCTATGGTTTCCCGACTATGTCGATCGCGCCAACACGGCGCCATTTGCCGGCAGCCCACAAGCTGTCTATCTGTCGCTCGGCAAAAAGGAGGCCAAGACGCCCAACCGCATGATGTGGCATGTACTCGACGACACACGCGCGATGGAAGCGTTGCTCGTCGAGCGCGGCATTCCAACAACGCTGGAGCTCAACCCCGGCAATCACTTTGCCCAAACCGACTTACGCATGGCCCGCGGCATCCACTGGATACTGACACATTAAAAATGGTGCCCACACGCATATACGCATGGGCACCATATCTTGTTTTAGCTGAACGCAGCTGCTACTCAGCAGCCTCCTCAAGCTCGGAGACATCAAACTCAAAGTCGTTACCCGGCAGGATGGCGTTGAGTACAATGCCCACCAGTGAGCCCACGGCAATGCCGGACAGCGAAATGGTCACGCCGCCCAGCTCCAACACGATGGCACCGGCGGTGCTATAGGCAATGCCGAGCGAAAGCACGAGTACCAGAGCGGCCACCAGCACGTTGCGGTTGTTCTGGAAATCGACCTGGTTCTCAATGAGGTTGCGCACGCCTACGGCACTGATCATGCCGTAGAGTACGAGCGACACGCCGCCGATAACGCATGGCGGCATGGCGGCGATCACGGCAGCGAACTTGGGGCAGAACGAAAGCACGATAGCGCAGCACGCGGCAATGCGAATCACGCGCGGGTCAAACACGCGCGTCAGAGCGAGCACGCCGGTGTTCTCGCCATACGTGGTGTTGGCCGGAGCGCCAAAGAGCGAAGCCAGGATCGTGGCGAGACCATCGCCGAGCAGCGTGCGATGCAGGCCGGGATCGGCAATGTAGTTACGCTCGCAGGTGGAGCCAATAGCGGAGATATCACCGATATGCTCGATCATGGTTGCAAAGGCCAACGGCATGATGGTGATGATGGCCGTCGTGGCAAGGCCGCTATCGAACTGCGGCCCAAAGAGCGCAAACGCGGTGTTGTCCCACACGATGGGAAGACCGACCCACGGCGCGGCGGCAACGCCCGAAAAATCGACCTCACCCAACGCGGCGGCAACGGCATAGCTCACCACGACGCCCAGCAGAATCGGCACGATCTTGACCATGCCGCGGCCCCAGATGTTGCAGATCACGATAACGGCAACGGCAATAACAGCCACAAGCCAGTTGGTCTGGCAGTTGGCAATAGCGGAGCTCGCCAGAATCAAGCCGATGGAAATGACGATGGGGCCCGTCACTACCGGCGGAAAGAAGCGCATGACGCGCTTGGCGCCAAAGGCGCGGAAGAGTGCCGCAAGTACCGGATAGAGTAGACCGGCGCAGGCCACGCCCAGGCAGGCGTAGGGCAAAAGCTCGGTCTCGCCGTTGGGCGCGATGGCGGCATAACCGGCAATAAAGGCAAACGATGAGCCTAAGAATGCCGGCACCTTACCGCGCGACAGGAAGTGGAACAGCAGCGTGCCCAAGCCGGCAAACAAAAGCGTTGCCGAAACCGAGAGACCGGTGAGCACGGGCACCAGCACCGTGGCACCAAACATGGCAAACAGGTGCTGTAGGCCGAGCAAAAACATGCGCGGGCGGCCGAGCGACGATGCGTCGTAGATGGCATCGGTGACGGCGGGCGTCGAAGACTGGGACCTGGATGTCCTTTCGAATGGAAGGGCGATCGGGCATATCGGATAACCTGCCCGAACGATACAATCCGAACCATTGTACGCGATACGCCATGTCTCGCACGTGCCGTCACCTGCGAACGTTACCGTTATTTCCAAACGCGCTCGGCAACGCGCTTGACCAGCGCGATCTTTGCCCATTGCTCGTCCTCGGTCAGCTTGTTGCCAATCTCGCAGCTGGCAAAGCCACACTGCGGAGACAGATACAGGTTCTCGAGCGGAACATACTTTGCAGCCTCGTGAATACGCTCGACGATGGCATCCTCGTCCTCAAGCTCAGCGGCCTTGGTGGTCACCAGGCCCAACACGACCTTCTTGCCAGGGGTAACGTACCTCAGCGGCTCAAAACCGCCGGCGCGCGGCGTATCGAACTCCAGGTAAAATGCGTCGACATCCTCGTTTGCGAACAGGTACGGCGCGATGGGGTCATAGCCGCCCTCGAAGGCATATGTAGAGTGGTAGTTACCACGGCACACGTGCGTGTTAATGACCAGGTCGTCGGGCTTGCCCTCGATGGCGGCGTTGTTGAGCGCCACGCCCAGCTCGCTTACCTTTTGCAGGTCGACCGGGCTCATGCCGGTTTTGGCGACA
>DBFWDM010000230.1:0-5921 GCA_048484635.1 Collinsella sp. | reverse complement strand
TGAACTGCCTCCCATTTCTTGGACACGAGAAATGGGAGGCTTTTTATGCGTGTCGACTTGAGAGTGAAACACGACATCGAGGCCAGGAAGGCGGCGATCGGGCTCTTCGAGCGAGGGCACGGCTTCAAGTCGGCGGCGAAGGCGCTGTCGGTCCCGCGCAACACCGTGAGACAATGGCTCTACGTATACCGGTCGTTCGGAAGCGAGGTGCTGCTATCCATGGACGGCAAGCAGACCAGGTACACATACGAGCAGAAGGTCGCCGCCGCCTCGGCCGTGGTCGACGCCGGCATGGGCAAGCAGGACGCCATGAAGGCGTTCGGGGTCATGTCCCTGGCGCCGCTCAAGAGATGGTGCGCGCTCTACCGCGAGGGCGGCGCCGAGGCGCTCAGGCCCAAGCCCAGGGGCAGGCCGAAGGGGTCCGGCCCCAAGTCGCGCGGGCGCACCCGCGAGCAGGAGCTCGAGGAGCGCTGCCGAAGGCTCGAGACCGAGGTGGCCTACCTAAAAAAATTGCGTGCCCTGGTCGAGAGGGACGGGCTCTGACCAGGGCGAAGGTCGAGGCCGTGAGCGCCCTGCGCGCAGAGGGGTGCAAGCTGGGGAGCCTGCTGGAATGCGCCGGCCTGGCCCGGTCCAGCTACTATTACGCGCTGTCGCACCCGGCCAGGCCGACGCGCCCGGAGCTGCGGGACGCGGTGGCGGAGATCTTCTCGCGCACGACCAACGGGTGCGGCCACCGCCAGGTCGCCATGTGCCTGCGCGCCGAGCTGGGCGCGCGCATAGCCAACAAGACCGTGCTCAAGATGATGCGGGAGATGGGGGTCCGCTGCGGCATCCGCCGCGAGACCGACTACCATAGGTACAACTCGTACAGGGGGGTCGTGGGCGAGACGTTCGAGAACGTCATCGGGCGCGACTTCGCCGCCGACGGGCCGTGGCAGAAGATGGGCACCGACGTCACCGAGTTCAAGCAGCCCTGGGGCAAGGCCTACTTCGCGCCGGTGTACGACTTCGGCAGCAAGGAGATAGTCGCGTGGTCGACGTCGACCAGCCCGGACATGGCACAGCAGGCCGAGCTGCTCGACCAGCTGCTGGCGAAGATGCCCGAGGGCGCGACGCCGGTGCTCCACAGCGACATGGGCTGGCAGTACCAGCACGCCGCATGGTGCGGGAGGCTGAAGGACGCCGGGATCGTCCAGAGCATGTCCAGAAAGGGCAACTGCATCGACAACGGCGCCACCGAGCAGGTCTTCGGCCACATGAAGGACGAGTTCTTCCGGGGAAGGACATGGCCCGACTTCGAGTCCTTCAAGGCGGACCTGGACGCGTACGTCGCCCATTGGAACACGAGGCGTAGGCAGGTTAAACTGAAGGGGCTGACCCCGGAGGAGTTCCGGAACCAGCCCCTTGCGGCGTAGTTCTTATTTAAGCCGTCCAAGTTTTGGGGTGCAGTTCAATAAGCTGCTCGGGGGCCTTGTTGCTTATGGCTGGATGAATTTCTAGCCGACCGTATCGTCAGGCGTGGGCGAGGGGTCGGGAGTGGGCGTAGGCGTAGGCGTGCCGCCATCGCCGCCGGTCGAACCACCAGTGGAGCCGCCCGTCGAGCCACCGGTGGTACCGGTGGTGTCGGTGGTGTCGCCGCCCGTGGTCTCGGTGGTCGTGGTCGTCGTTGTCGTTGTTGTGGCGGTTTCCTCTTCGTCCTCGTTCTCGTCCTTGTCGTCGTTCTCCGTCTTCTTGGTGTTGTTGGTGCCGTAGAACTTCCAGACGCTGTTGTTCTTGTAGGTGGGCGCCGTTCCGGTCGCAAACTCCTCGCGCTCGGTACCGGTCAGAACGGTGTTCATAAACCGCTTAAAGACAGGCAGGTTGGTGCTGTCGCCCAGCAGGTCTGTGCCGTATTTTTGGATGGGAATCTCGCCCGCGGAATAGCCGGTCCACAGGGCGCACGCCAGCTGCGGGGTATAGCCGCAGAACCACAGGTTGGTGGTGTTGTCGGTGGTGCCCGTCTTGCCGGCATAGGGCTGGTTGACGCTCAGGGCGCCGGCAGCACCCGTACCGCCGCCCTTCATGACGCCGGACAGAACATCGGTGACCGCGGCGGCCTCGCCCTCGGTAAGCACCTGTGAGGGATTGTCCGTGTGCTGGTACAGCACCGAACCGGTACGAGAGTCAATCTCGGTGATGGCGATCGGCTGGCGATAGTAGCCGCCGTTGGCAAACGTCGCGTAGGCGGCGGCCATCTCGAGCGGCGAGATCGAGCCGGTGCCGAGGGTCATGACGGGAACGTCCTCGATGTTGTCCTTGGCGGGATCGATGCCGAGCTTTTTGACGAGCGAGATGATCTTGCTGTTGCCGACGGCTTCCGCCACCTGGATGTAGCCGGTGTTGGAGGAGTATGCCGTCGCCTGCTTAAGCGTGATGTTGCCATAGCTATGGTTGGCGTAGTTTTGGACCTCGGTCGTGGTGCCCTTGGCCTTGAGCGGCGAGTTGCAGTTGAGGGTGACGTTGGGGTTCATGCCGTTTTGGATGGCAGTTGCCAGCGTAAAGGCCTTAAAGGTGGAGCCGACGGGACGCTTGGCCGTGGCATGGTTTACGTGGTTCTCGTCGGCGTTGTAGTCATAGCCGCCCACCATGCACTTGATGTAGCCGGTCTTGGGGTCGACGACGACCATGCCCATGCCCAGGCCGTCGAGTGAGAGCGTGTCGAGCTGCTCGCGGACGGCATTCTCTGCCACCTGCTGCATCGTGGGGTCGATGGTGGTCTTGACGGTCAGGCCGCCCTTAAAGAGCACGTCGGTCGAGAACTCCTGCTCCAGCAGCTGCTTAACATAGGCGACAAAGTAGGGCTGCGAGTATACGTCGACGCCGCTGCCCGAAATCTCGGTCACGTTGAGGGTGATGGGCTCGGCCTGTGCGGCATCGTGCTCCTCCTGGGTGATGTGGCCCAGGCGCAGCATGTTGTCGAGGACCTTGTTGCGGCGAGACAGTGCCAGGTCGGGATTGACCGTGGGGTCGTACTGCGAAGGCGAGTTGGGAAGGCCGATGAGCAGCGCGGCTTCGCTCAGGGTGAGGTCGGCGGCGCTCTTGGACAGGTAGGTCTCGGCTGCGGCCTCGATGCCGTAGGCGCCGTGGCCGTAATAGATGGTGTTGAGGTACATCATGAGGATCTCGTCTTTGGAGTACATGTCCTCCATCTTGATGGCGATGTAGGCCTCGCGCACCTTACGCTCGATGGTCGAGTCGAACTGCTCCTCCTGCAGGATGGTGTTGCGCACCAGCTGCTGGGTGATAGTCGAGGCGCCTTCGTGCCCGCCGCCGAGGGTTGCCACCGCAGCACGCGCGATACCCCACAGGTCGATACCGCCGTGCTCGTAGAAGCGCTCGTCCTCGACGTCAACGGTGCCCTGCAGCACGTAGGGGGAGACCTCGTCCTTGGTGATGGACTTGCGGTTTTGCGTGTAGAAGCTCGCGATCTTGTTGCCGTTGCAGTCGACGATCTCGGTGGGCTCGCTCACCAGATAGGCATTGGCGTCGGTGTAGTCGGGCAGATCGGACAGCCAGCGGTTGACGTTGCCGACCATGCCGATGCCAAACGCCACGCCCGCAATCAGCAAAAAGCCCAAAAACGAGAGCAGGATTATGGGCAGGGCATGCGTCTTTGAACGGCTGCGTCCCTGTCGTTGGCGAGGACCCATATATTGACCTCCAGGTATGTCGTGCCCGACGGCGGATGTGTCGTCGAGGCAGGATGGACATAAGTTATTACACGATAAACCAAACGGGGCGCGCGAGGCCTCGTGTATGCTGGAAGACGGCATTTTTCAGAGTGAATGCATACCTTGGTAAGGAGTTTGCCGATGGCGATTCGGGCGATGGGGCCGAGCGGACAATACGAGACTGGATTGGATGCTGCCGGTGCGGCGCTGCCCGAGCTGCTGGCGCCGGCGGGCGGGCTCGACCAGATGCTTGCGGCCATCGCCGCGGGTGCCGATGCCATCTATGCGGGGTTGGGCGGCTTTAACGCCCGCGTGAGCGCGCATGGTTTTACGGATGACGAGTTTGCGCGCGGCTGCGCCGTGGCGCATGCCCATGGCGTGCGCGTGTACGTGACGCTCAACGTGTTCGTGTTTGACGATGAGTTGTCCGACGCGGTGGCGTTGGGAGTTCATGCACTGGAGCTGGGCGCCGATGCTCTGATTGTCGCCGATGCCGGGTTGGCCTGCGCGCTGCGCGCGGCGATTCCCGGGGTCGAGATTCACCTGTCCACGCAGGCGGGCGTTCATAGCGAAGGCGCCGTGCGACTTGCCGCCGATGAGCTGGGGGTCGAGCGCGTGACGACGGCACGCGAGCTGGCGGTCGACGAGATTGCGGCGCTATGTGCCACGGGCGTGCCCATCGAGGTATTCTGCCACGGTGCGATTTGCATCGGTTATTCGGGGGCGTGCGAGTTCTCGGCCCTGCGGCGTGGGCGCTCTGCGATGCGCGGCGACTGCACGCAGCCGTGCCGTCTGGTGTACGACCTGGTGGACGAGGCGGGACAGAGCGTTGTCGCCTTCGAGGGAGATCGCTTACTGTGCCCGCGCGACTATCTGGGTATTGCGCATCTGCCCGAGCTTGTAGATGCCGGCGTGGCGTCGCTCAAGATCGAGGGGCGCATGAAGAACCCCGATTACGTATTCAACGTGGTGCGGGTGTGGCGCCGGGCGCTCGATATGCTGTGCGACGGCGCGTGGGACCCCGGTGCCGTGGAAGAGCTTGAACGCGAGCTGGGCCGGTCGTTCAACCGCGGGTTTACCGACGCGTATCTGCAGGGGCGTTCGGGCGCCGAGCTTATGAGCTTTGAGCGTGCGATCAACCAAGGTGTGCGCGTGGGACGCCTGGTGGCCGTTGGCCACGAGGAAGTGACCGTCGAGCTCGATGCCGCCGTGGCGGCGGGTGACACGCTCGAGATTCGGTTCTATCCGGGTGCCGACGCGCGTCCCGATGTGCCCAAGCGCTGGCCGCAGGTGCCCTGCCCGGTGGATGCCGCAGCGGGGGAGCGCGTCGTCGTGCATTGCAAGCGTAAGGTGGACGCGGGCTGCGAGGTGTACCTGATTCGCAGCGCCGGCGTGTTGGATCAGACGGCGGCGGTGTTGGAGCGCATGCGGGCCGAGGCGGATGCGATTGCGCCCGTTGCGCGTGCCGTTGAGGTGCTGCCCTTTGAGGACGTTGCGGTGGATGGCGGTGCGTCGACGGAGTTGGTGGAGTGCGCGGTTCCCGCTCGCATGGTTTTTGCTTGGCAGCTGATGGATGCCGACCCGCGCGGAGAACTCGATTTGTCCGACGCCGTTGTGGTGCTTGACGAGGTGTGCCGCACGGGTGACGCTGGCCGGACCCGCTCACTGATGCAGCGTGCCGGGCGCGTCGTCTGCCGCAACCTGGGACAGGTGGTGATCGCTCGCGAGCTGGGCGTGACGTTTGACGTGGCGGCGCCGGTGTTCTGCGCGAATCGGGCCACGCTTGCCTGGCTGCGCGGACTCGGTGCGGGGCGGGTGTACTTGCCGGCCGAGTTGCTCGGCAATGATGCGGAGCGTATTGCCGAACTGGCTGCTGAACCCGGCGTCTTGGGTCCGGTCGACGCCGACCGTCCCGAGCTTATGGTGTGCGAGCACTGCCTGCTGACCGCCGAGGGCGTCTGCGCCACCGATGTGACGGGGCAGGTCCATTGTCGTGACTGCTCTCGTCGTCAGCAAACGCGCTATTTAGTTGAACATGACGGTACGCGTCTGCCGGTCGCCGTTGACGCGTGCGGCAGGACGAGGATTTTCCTGTCGTAGGTGCCGCGTCGCGTCAGTTTGTTATCATATGAGAGTTTATGGACTTCCAGCACCGCCGTTTTCGGCGAGGGTGCTATAGCAAAAGGAGGATACCCAATGCTGTCTGTTGAC
>DBFWDM010000229.1:0-13280 GCA_048484635.1 Collinsella sp. | reverse complement strand
GCCGGAGAGGAGCTCTAGGATGGCAGACGTCAAGAAAATCGCCACGCGCGTAAGCTACGGCGAGGCCCTCGTCGAGCTCGCCAACGAGCACGATGACTTTGTGGTCCTCGACGCCGACCTGGCCGCCGCCACGCAGACCGGCAAGTTTAAGGCCGCCTGCCCCGACCGCTTCTTCGATGTGGGCATCGCCGAGAGCAACCTGATGGGTGTCGCCGCCGGTATCGCGACCACCGGCCGCGTCGCCTTCGCGAGCAGCTTTGCCATGTTTGCCGCCGGCCGCGCCTTTGAGCAGGTCCGCAACTCCATCGGCTATCCGCACCTTAACGTTAAGATCGGTGCCACGCACGCCGGTATTTCGGTGGGCGAGGACGGTGCCACGCACCAGTGCTGCGAGGATATCGCCCTCATGCGCGTCATCCCCGGCATGACCGTTATCGTTCCCGCCGACGATGTGGAGGCCCGTGCCGTGACGCGCGCCGCCTACGAGTGCGACGGCCCCGTGTACATGCGCTTCGCCCGTCTGGCCTCGCCGGTTATCAACGACCCCGAGACCTACAAGTTCGAGTTGGGTAAGGGCATTGTCATGCGCGAGGGCGCCGATGTGACCATCATCGCCTGCGGCCTGATGGTCGGCGAGGCTCTCGAAGCCGCCGAGCAGCTCGCTGCCGAGGGCATCGACGCCGAGGTCATTAACATGCACACCATCAAGCCCATCGATGCCGACCTGATCGTCAAGAGCGCCACCAAGACCGGCCACGTCGTGACCGTCGAGGAGCACTCCGTGATCGGTGGCCTGGGCAGCGCCGTCGCCGACGTCCTGTGCGAGCAGTGCCCGACGCCGCTCAAGAAGATCGGCGTCAACGACACCTTCGGTGAGTCTGGCCCGGGTGCCGAGCTCCTGCACAAGTATGGCCTGGACGCCGCCAACATCGTGGCAACCACCAAGGAGTTCTTGGCCTAGGGCAAGACGAGGCAAAGTATCGCTTCAGCAACCGTATGCAATCCATAACAGGGGCGTCCTCAAAGAGGACGCCCCTGTTTTTTGTCGGCAACAAACAAATTAGGCCCGCACCAAGTAAGGGCTTCTCCGGGAAACGGGCCCAGACCAGCAAAGTGCAATTCAGCCCCCAAGCACGGCGCTGCTGCACCCAAGTAAAACGCAGCGACCCCTTAGTTATCGCAGGCCGGACACAGGGTTACTTTCCAAATCTTTCCGCAGGACGGAGGAGCCCCCGCCGCGCGAAGCGCGCAGCGGGGGCTCCGACATGTCCGAGGACGATTTGGAGAGTAACCCTGTGTCCGGCCGACGGGATCCCTAAGCACGCCATGCTTCTTATGTGCAGCAAAGCTAATGCTGCTAAAATACAAAGCGCTCATGTAGTTTAAACGCACGACGATAAGGAGCACCAGTGGGTAACCACTTCCGTACCTCCGGTGCGGGCGATGATGCCCCCAAGACGCAGACAGGCGTCCAGGGCAGTCGTTTCGCCACTCCGGATTCAGAGGGCCAGCCTGTTGCTCAGGCCCCCGCTCAGCCGGCAGATCAGGCACAGCCGGCATCCGATCCCTTTGCCTACAATCCAACCAGCGATGTCGCGCTTTCTGGCACGGCGGGTTTTGAGCCCGTTCAGGCCGTGACCGCTCGCGTGGAGCAGCCTCAGGCTGGCGCCGCCACGCCGCAGCCTACCATGGCCGGCATTCCCGACCCCTTGGCCCCTGCGACGCCGGCTCCTCAGCCTGCGCAGTCCGGTCTCTTTGCCGCTATTCCCGACCCCACTCAGCCTGCTGCCCCGGTGGTCGAGAGCGATCAGGCCGCCGAGGTCGCAAGCCTCGATAACGCGCTCAACAACCCCGATTTCACGTCGGTGTTTGCGCCCATCGATCCGCAGGCCAGCCGCAAGAAGATGGCCAAGCAGGCCGGTGTCGAGCCCGTCATCCTTATGGAGCATGTCACCAAGATCTATCCGGCACAGCCCAACAAGCCTGCACTCGACGACATCAACATCGAGATCTATCCGGGCGAGTTCGTCTTCCTGGTCGGTCACTCCGGTTCGGGTAAGACCACGCTGCTGTCGACGCTCAACCGCGACGTCAAGCCGACGAGCGGCCGCATCCTGGTTGCCGGTCAGGACCTCATGAAGATCAAGAACCGCAAGGTTCCGTTCCTGCGTCGCCAGATTGGCGCCGTGTTCCAGGACTTTAAGCTTCTGCCGCAAAAGACCGCCTACGAAAACGTGGCGTTTGCCCTTCAGTGCATCGGCAAGCCCAAGGGCGTCATTCGCAGCCAGGTGCCCGAGGTGCTGCGTCTGGTCGGTCTGGCCGATCAGATGGACTCGCTGCCCGACCAGCTTTCCGGTGGCGAGCAGCAGCGCGTTGCCGTTGCCCGCGCTATGGTCAACCGTCCGCCGCTGCTGATCTGCGACGAGCCGACGGGCAACCTCGACCCGGCGATCTCACTGGGCATCATGAAACTGCTCGAGCGTATTAACCGCACTGGCACCACCGTGATCGTCGCCACGCACGACCGCGAGATGGTCGATAGCATGCACCGTCGCGTGATCGCCCTCGAGGGCGGCCACGTTATCCGCGACCAGGAGAGGGGAGGTTACGGCAACTATGGCACCAACTAACGTGGGCTACTCCTTCAAAGAGGCAATCAGCCACTTCTTCCGTAACTGGACTACCTCGCTCGGCGCCGTCATCACGATCTTCCTTTCGCTGTTTATCATCGGCCTGTTCATCATGGGCTCCGCGATGCTGAACTCCGTGATCGGCACCGTCGAGGATCAGGTTGTCATCAACGCGTTCATTAGTGATGACGCCGATCAGGCTGATGTTCAGGCTTTTGAGGCCGAGCTTAAGACGTGGAATAACGTCAAGTCCGTGACCTATAAGGACAAGGACGACGCGCTGGCCGAGTATACGAGCAAGATGTCGGGCAACGCCGACGCCACCATGAGCGCGCTCGATGGCCAGAACCCGCTGCCGGCTTCCTTCGCTATTGAGATGGACGATCCGTCCAAGGTCGAGAGCACGGCAGAGAAGCTCAAGAAGGATGCCGATTTCCAGAAGATCGTGGATGACGGCGACGTCAACGCGAGCGTGCTGTACGGCCAGGAGGAAGTGAGCCGCCTGTTCCAGGTGACCAACTACATCCGCATCGCCGCCGTGGTGCTCGTTGGCCTTCTGACCTTTATCGCATTCATCTTCATCAACAGCACGATTCGCCTGTCCATCACGGCGCGTCGTCGTGAGATTGCGATTATGCGTCTGGTCGGCGCCAGCAACGGCTTCATTCGTGGCCCGTTTATCACCGAGGGCGTACTGCAGGCCATTTTGGGCTCGCTGCTTTCCATCGGCGTTCTGGAGCTGCTGCGCAATCTGATGATTCCGCGTCTGCAGGAGAGCATCGGCTGGATGTCGTTTGCCCTGCCGATGCAGTACTACCTGGTGACCTATGCTGCGCTGATTCTGGTCGGCGTGATTATCGGTCTCTTTGGTTCTGCCATCGCCATGCGCCGTTACCTGCGCGTGTAGGCATGCCTGGAATTCATCCCTTCCAACGGGTCGTCTCTTATGGGGCGGCCCGTTTTTTGTCCCCTAGGGATCATTTGGGTAGACTCTTGGGATGTAAACGGCAATCGATAGTTAGGAGGCGCCATGGGGCGCAATAACAAGCATAAGCGTGGAGCTCGCAATAAGCGCGGGCCGGTGCGCAGCGAACGCCGTCCGAGCCTGACCGGGCGCGTGCAGCTCCATGAGCATAGCGCCTACGTTGTAACCGAAAACGGCGACTACAAGGTCATGGGCCGCGGCAAGCGTGAGATCATGGACGGCGATACCGTTGCCGTGAGCATTAAGAACAGCCCGCACGGTGAGCGTCGCGCCGTGATCGAAGGCGTGGTTGAGCGCGCAGCCATAAGCGTGGTGGGTACGTACCAGACCGCCGGTCCGCTCGGTGTGATCGAGCCGCTCGATTCGCGTCTGAAGGCCGACTTCTTCATTCTGCCCGAGGATACCTCGGCGGATCGTCTGGGCGTCCACCCGGGTGATGCCGTTGTCGCGCGCATTTTGACCTACCCGACGCGCCTGGAATCGGGCACCGTGACGATCGAGCGCCGCATTGGCGGAGATGATGCGCCCGATTTGGGCGTTCAATATGTGATGGCGCGTTACGGCTATACCGATAGCTATCCCGAGGCCGCGCTGGACGAGGCCGAGGGGCTTTCGCTCGATGTGTCCGCGGCGCTTAAGGACCCGCTCCGCCGCGATCTGCGCGACCGCTTTGTCATCACGATCGACCCAGTCGACGCGCGCGACTTTGACGACGCCATTTCGCTGGAGCGCACGCCCGAGGGTGGCTACAAGCTGGGTGTGCATATCGCCGACGTTTCACACTATGTGGCTTGGGACGGGCATATCGATCTTGAGGCTCGCCATCGTACGACATCGGTGTATCTGGCCGATCGCGTGCTTCCCATGCTGCCCGAACGCCTGTCCTGTGACCTGTGCTCGCTTCGCCCTGACGAGGACCGTCTTGCGTTTACCGTCGATATCGAGCTCGATGCGCAGGGTCGCGTGCGGCATTACGATCCGTACCCCAGCGTGATTCGCTCGCGTGTGCGTATGGACTATGACGGCGCCGAGGCGCTGCTGGTGCGTGCCGGCGCGGTTGAGTATTCGGTGCTGGAGGGTGCGGCCGAGGATGTTGCGGCTGCCGAGACCTCGCGCGAGGAAGCGCTTGAGCGCGGTCTTGCGTGCGAGGAGGCCGCCCGCGGCTACAACGTCGACCTCGGCGATTTCCTTGTCGCCGCCAACGAACTCGCCGAACTCCGCCGTCGTATCCGTCGCGCCCGCGGCTCAGTCGATTTTGACACGGCCGAGATTCGCGCTCTGTTGGATGAGGACGGAGTACCCGTGCAGATTGTGGCGCGTGAGCGTTCGTGTGCCACGTCGCTTATCGAGGAAGCCATGCTGCTCGCCAACGAGTGCGTTGCAGAGTGGCTGGCAGACCGTGATATCGAGGCCTGCTATCGCGTGCATGAGGATCCGAGCCCCGATAGCCTGCACGGTGCTGCCGTTGCGCTGGCGCAGCTAGGCATCATCGACGATCGCCGTGCTGCCGGAATTGCCCTGGGGAGTCCCGATGAGCTGCAGGCTGCAGTTGATGCTGCCGCCGGTACGGCCAACGCACCGCTCGTCAACACGCTGCTTCTGCGCAGCATGCAGCGCGCGCTGTACAAGCCGCGCAACGAGGGCCACTTTGCGCTCGCCGCGCCGTGCTACTGTCACTTTACGAGTCCCATCCGCCGCTACCCCGATCTGGTGGTGCACCGCGTGCTCAAACTGCAGTTGGCCTATGAGCGGCTTGGCGGCAAGGACGCCTTGGTCCGTACGCCGCGGCTGATCGGCAAGGGGCGCGAGTCGCTGCCACGCATTCTGCCGCAGATCTGCCGCGCATGCAGCGATGCCGAGCGCGCGGCAGATGCCGCCAGCCATGCGACGCAAAAGATCAAGATTGCCCAGTACTATGAGGACCGTCTGGGCGAGCGCTATGCCGGAACCGTCTCGTGGGTTAGCAGCATGGGCCTCTTTGTGCGCTTGGACCTAACGCAGGTCGAAGGCTTGGTTTCGATCAAGAGCCTGGGCAACGAGTGGTTCGAGTTTGACGAGGACGCGCTTACGCTGACGGGCGCCGACACGGGGACTCGCTATGAACTGGGTCAGCGCGTGATTGTCGAGGTCTCGCGCGTCAATACCACGCGTGGGCACTTGGACTTTAAGCTTATCCATTAGCCAAATCCCGACTCATGGTGAGAGAGCGGAGGGCGGCCTTTCGGGACCGCCCTTCGCATTTGAATCGTGGCTACCTTGCCGTCTGCTCGGCCGCCCGCTTACCTGCTATTTGAGAGGTAAAATCTACCAAAATAAACCTGTCCCTTTTGGCAGGTTTACAAGAAAGCGGGGATGAGATGGCGACGGTGTACGGTTATGCGCGGGTGAGTTCGCGCGATCAGAACCTTAATCGGCAGCTGGATGCGCTGGGCGCCTATGGCGTGGGCTCGGCGAATATTTATGCCGACCATGCGAGCGGCAAGGACTTCGATCGACCGCGTTATCGCGAGCTGCTGCACGTCCTGGGAGACGGGGACGTACTGGTGGTGCTTTCTATCGACCGACTTGGCCGTAATTACTCCGAGATTCTTGAGGAATGGCGACGCATTACCAAGGAGCTCGGGGTTGCCATTGTGGTGTTGGACATGCCATTGCTTGACACGCGCGTCAGGGCCAGCGGCGCGCCGGATGTGACCAACACCCTGATTGCCGATATTGTGCTGCAACTGCTGAGCTACGTGGCGCAGGTGGAGCGCGAGAATATCCATCGGCGCCAGGCGGAGGGGATTGCAGCGGCGCGAGCGCGAGGGGTCCGTTTCGGTCGACCTCGCAAGCCGTGCCCTCCTCAGTTTGAGCTGGTGCGCGATAGCTATGAGGCAGGCGATATTACCCGCAGCCAGGCAGCAAAATGCCTGGGCGTGTGCGTGGGGACGTTCGATCGCTGGATGCGCGAGGCGGGGTAGGGGTTTGCGTCGCTTTGTCGCTTCCTGTTGCGATTCAAATTTTGATACGGTGACGATGCCATTTGTGGCTACACTCGCTGATATTCAAAAAAGGAGGTTGGCCCTTGGCTCGCGTAAAACAAATAATCGGATGGACCGCGATCGTTCTGTTCGCTGCAACGCTGGCGGGCATCTGGGTGCTGACGGAGCAAAACGCGGTGCAGACGTCGTTGCTGAGCGAGTCCACCGCGCGTGTGGTGGAGGGTCAGGCTACGGGCGTTCAGGCTGCCGATGCCACGGGTGAAGCCCAGACGGAGAACGGAATGACCGGAGGCGCCGATTCGGCTGCCTCGAATGTCCGGTCTGGCCGACTTGCTTCCATTCGCATGCGGGTGGGCACAAACGTCCGTCGCGTTGCCCATACCGTAGAGTTTTTCTTCGTCGGATTATTCGCCTCCGTGGTCGTGGTTTGCTTTTCCAGGCGTCCGTGGAGCGTATGCTCCCGTTGCGTGCCCGTATTGCTCTTTTGCGCCGCCTGCTCCGTTGGCGATCAGGTACATAAGATCTTTGTTCCCGGCAGGCATTTCGACGTTATCGATTTAGGATTCGATGCTGCGGGCTATGTCACCGCCATGCTGTTGGTATTGCTGGCGGCGGCGTTAGTGCGCCATGCGACTCGGCCGATCGGCGCCCATGCGAGGCGCTAGCCGGTAACAAACCCGTTTCTGATAATGCGACCTTGTTGAATTATTTTGTGTCGCGCGTATTTCCGAGCGGTCGGATTTGAGGGGCGAGCGGTAGAACGCTCGCCCTTTGTGCGCCACGATGCGGCACAATGTACCGCAAAAGCTGTTTGTATCCGGTACGAATCGTTCGTTGGTCTTTAATTCTTCTCAACGGAGGTGTTTGAGATGGCAAACGGATTGCTTTTGCGGCTTCGCGAGCGTGAGCTCAGCGCGAGCCCGGCGGAACGCAATGTCATCGCATATGTAAGCGCTCATCCGCACGAGGTGGTCGGGCTGTCCGTCCGCGGTCTTGCCGATGTCACGTTCTCCTCGCCCTCGAGCATTTTGCGCTTTTGCAAGCGTTTGGGTTTTGCGGGCTACAAGGAGTTCCAGCGCGAACTGATTGCCGAGCTGGCGCTCTTAGGTGACAAGAAAGACATAGCCCTCGAGGACATCTCCATGGATGACAGCGTCGAACGTATCGTGGGGAAGGTGATGAAAAGCAACGTGCGCACAATCGAGGCGACGGCGCGAACGCTCGATTACACCGTCTTGGAGCGATGCGCGGCCCGTCTTAAGCGGGCACGCGCGGTCAATCTGTTCGGTATTGGTGCCTCTCGTTTGGTCGCGCACGACCTGGCGCAAAAGCTCATGCGTGTCGACAAAGAGTGCCATCTGTACGACGACTGGCATGATCAGCTCTTATGTGCCAAGAACATGCATGAGGGCGATATGGCAATCGCCTTTAGCTACTCGGGCTTGACGCAAGAGGTGCTGGACTGCACCGCCGAGGCTCAACGTCACAACTGTCCCGTTGTGGCCGTTACCAAAGTAGATGGATCATCCAAGCTTGCCACCATGGCCGATGCCGTGCTCGGCGTCGCTGCGAGTGAACCCTTGGTCCGCAGCGGTGCCATGGCTTCGCGTATGGCCCAGCTTATGGTTGTCGATGCCCTGTACGCTGCTTACGTTGCCAGCGACTACGAACGGGCGACGCATGTCATAAAGCAAAACTACATCGAGAAACAGGAAAGATGAGGTGAATGAAATGCTCGATTTAACAAAATTCACGACCGAACAGCGTAATCAAAGGTCAATGGACCTCGATACGATGACATCGCTGCAAATCGTCACGACGATGAACGATGAGGATCTTCGTGCCGTCCAGTCGGTCACGAAAGTGTTGCCCCAGGTTGCCATGGCAATCGACTGGGCTGCTGAGACACTCGAGCGCGGCGGGCGCGTCTTTTACATGGGCGCAGGCACCAGCGGTCGTCTGGGCGTACTCGACGCTTCGGAGTGTCCGCCCACGTTTGGCGTGTCACCCGATCTGATTGTCGGGCTCATTGCCGGAGGCGAGACGGCGTTTATCAAGGCTGTCGAAGGTGCCGAAGACAGCGAGGAGCTTGGCGCGAGCGACCTGCGGGAGCGTGGACTCTCGGACAAGGATCTTGTCGTTGGCCTGGCGGCAAGCGGCCGTACTCCTTATGTGGTGGGCGGCCTTGCGTACGCCAAGGCAACTGGGTGCAAGACCATTGCAATTGCCTGCAACCAAGGGTCGAAGATCGGGGAGAGCGCAGATCTTGCCATTGAGCCCGTGCCCGGTCCCGAGGTGCTGACCGGCTCAACGAGGCTCAAGGCGGGAACGGTTCAAAAGCTCATTCTCAACATGATTTCGACCGGTGCCATGGTCAAGATCGGCAAGGTATACCAAAACCTGATGGTCGATGTGCAGCAGACGAACGAGAAGTTGGTGGTGCGCGGCCAGAACATCGTGATGGAGGCGACCGGCTGCACGCGCGAGCGCGCTGTTCAGGCGCTTGCGGATGCCGGCGGCCACGTAAAAACCGCTATTGTCTCGGTGCTGTTGGACTGCGATGCCGAGCAGGCTGCGGTAGCTCTTGAACGGGCGCACGGCCATGTCCGTACTGCGGTGAGTGGCCATGAGAAGAGCAATGCCGATGTCCAATAGGTGCACGGCGTGAGCTGATATGACATCTAGACGAGATACCCAATATAAGGAGGAGTTATGACGAACAAAGAGCTGGCCCAAAAGCTGCTGGACCTTTTGGGCGGTAAAGACAACGTGCTCGCAAACGCGGCGTGCATGACGCGCCTGCGCGTGACCGTCAAAGACACGGGCAACGTCGACACGGAGGGTATTAAGGCGCTCGACGGCGTGATGGGCCTGGTCGAGGACGACACGATGCAGATCGTGCTGGGTCCGGGCAAGGTGAATAAGGTGCTCGAGGAGTTCTCCAAGCTCACCGGCCTTGCGAAAGGCGTTGCCGACGAGAGCGTGGTTGACGCTGCGGCCACAAACAAGGCCGCGCAGAAAGCCAAGTACGAGTCCAAGCCGGTTCAGGCCTTCCTCAAGAAGATTTCCAATGTCTTCGTCGCCCTGCTTCCCGGCATCATTGCGGCTGGCCTCATCAACGGTATCTGCAACGTCATTAACGTCTCGACGGCAGGCGCGCTTGCAGGCGAGTGGTGGTACCAGGGCATTCGTTCCATGGGCTGGGCCCTGTTTGCCTATCTGCCCATCTTGGTGGGCTATAACGCGGCACGTGAGTTTGGCGGCTCCGCTGCGCTGGGCGGCATCGCCGGCATGATGTGTATCGCCAACAGTGCCATGCCCCTGCTTGCGCCTGGCGCGGCTGATCCTGCCACTGCCATTCTGCTGCCGCTCACCAATGCGCAGTACAACCCCGCAGCGGGCGGCATGATCGCGGCTCTTATCGCTGGCGCATTTTTTGCCTGGATGGAGCGTCAGATTCGCAAGGTTATGCCCAACGCACTCGACACGTTCTTGTCTCCGCTGCTGGTGCTCATCATCGGCGCCTTTGCTCTGATGCTCGTCATCCAGCCGGTTGGCGCATGGCTGACGACTGCCATCTTTAGCGTTTTGATCTTTATCTTCGAGAAGCTGGGCGTCTTGGGCGGCTATATCCTGTCGGCAGGCTTCTTGCCGCTGGTTTCCGTCGGCCTGCATCAGGCGCTCACGCCGATCCACGCTATGCTCAACGATCCCGACGGCGCTACCAAGGGCATCAATTACCTGCTTCCCATCCTTATGATGGCTGGCGGCGGTCAGGTCGGTGCCGGTCTGGCGCTGTACTTTAAGACCAAGAACGCCAAGCTCAAGAAGTACGTCGCAGAGTCCATTCCCGTTGGAATCCTCGGTGTGGGCGAGCCTCTGATGTATGCCGTTACGCTGCCGCTCGTTCGTCCGTTTGTGACGGCCTGCCTGGGTGCCGGATTTGGCGGCGCGCTCGCGGCGCTGCTTCACATCGGCACGGTTTCTCAGGGCGTTTCCGGTCTGTTTGGCCTGCTGATCGTCGTTCCTGGCCAGCAGCTCGGCTACGTTGCCGCTATGCTGCTTGCCTATGCCGCCGGCTTTGTCCTGACGTGGTTCTTTGGCGTCGACGAGCAGAAGATCGACGAGTTCTTTGGCGAGTAGTTTGATATCGCGAGCCGTGTTGCTCAGGGCTCGCGGCGCGCGGCAGATTTCTTGATGCTATGGTTGTGCCGGCGGGGCTAACTGCTCCGCCGGCCTTTTTTAAAGGAGTGTTGAAGCGTGAAAACGGGTATTTCGATTTATCTTTCCAACCCTCTGCAGGATATTGAGCGGACGATTGAACACGGTGCCGCGGCGGGTGCGCGCTATGCGTTCACCTCGCTGCATATTCCCGAGGATGGGGGAGCGGCGTATACCGATAAGGTCCGTCATGTGCTGTCGCTGCTTTCCGCCCGCGGCATTGCGCTCATTGCCGATGTGGGGCCGCGCACGTGCGATTTGCTCGGGCTTGAGCGCATCGAGGACCTGCGCGATCTGGGGTTGGAATACCTTCGTTTGGACTATGGCTTTAGCGCCCGGCGGGTCGCGGAGCTGTCCGGTGTATTTCGCATTGTGGTCAATGCATCGACGGTGAGTTCTGATGAAATCGCATCGTGGCGTGAGGCCGGTGCCGATGTGACTCGTTTTGCCGCCTGCCACAATTTTTACCCCAAGCCTTATACCGGTTTAGCTCTGGAGGACATTGCTCGGGTGAATCTTCGTCTTGCGGCGCTTGGATTCGAAATCATGGCTTTTGTGCCGGGCGATGCCAACGTTCGCGGGCCGGTATTCGAGGGACTGCCGACGGTCGAGACGCAGCGCGGTCGCGCGTCAAAGGTTGCCCTCAATATGCTTGAGCTTGCACATGGCGCCGATTGCGACATTGTGTTGGTCGGCGACCCCGATCTTTCCGATGCGGGCTGGGCGCAGTTTGCTCAAGTTTCCGCCGGATACGTGGACCTGCAATGCGAGCTTGAGCCCGGTTATGCCTATGTGCGCGGGCAGATTCATCACGACCGGCCCGACTCGAGTGTCCTCATCTTTAGGTCTCAGGAGTCACGTACGACGCATAAGCCGGATTCCGTGCCGACGGATGCCGGAGCCGGCCTGCCGCGAAAGGCGGGGTCGATCGCTGTGAGCAATAGCGGATATGGGCGCTACGAAGGCGAGCTTGAGATTGCGCGGGTCGATCTTCCCGGTGACGAGCGCATGAACGTTGCGGGCCATATCACGCCCGAGGCAATGGAGCTGCTGCCGTTCATCAAACGCGGATTCGGGGTACGGTTCGTTTAGCGTGTGACCCGTGGGCTACAATTGGCCCATCATACGAAGGCGCCTCGTGTGGCGTGTGCCTGCGTTGGCCGATCTATATTCGGAGGATTCCCATGACCGTACTGTTTGTTGAATATCCCAAGTGCTCGACCTGTAAGAAGGCCAAGGCATGGCTGGACGAACACGGGGTAGAGTATATCGACCGCGATATCGTTTTGGACAATCCCACGGCTGATGAGCTTGCGACCTGGATTGCTCGTTCGGGACTGCCGGTGCGGCGCTTCTTTAATTCGTCGGGCATGAAATATCGAGAGCTGGGCCTGAAGGCGCGTCTAGATGCGGGCATGACGGATCGGGAGTGCTACGAGCTGCTGGCGACCGACGGCATGCTGGTCAAGCGTCCGCTGTTGGTGGGCGACGACTTTGCGATTCCCGGCTTTAGGGAAGCAGCTTGGACCGAGGCGCTGCTGTAGCGGCTGCGGAAAGTGCGACCCGTTTT
Organism: Collinsella sp.; assembly: GCA_048484635.1. Classification (GTDB taxonomy): domain Bacteria; phylum Actinomycetota; class Coriobacteriia; order Coriobacteriales; family Coriobacteriaceae; genus Collinsella. Next base: position 890 of record DBFWDM010000229.1, on the reverse strand, counting down.
GAGCGCTCGGGGTGGGACGTGTTTTCCATCGGAGGGCTCGCTCGGCTCAATCCTTGAGCTGTGCCCATTCGTGCGGACCGTAGACCTTTACGTGCTTGTTGGGCTTGCCGCTCCAGTACTCCTCGTCCATAAAGGGCAGATATGCCTGAACACCGGGGCAGATAAAGGGAATCCGCTGCTGTTGCAGTCGCTCGCGTTGGCGCTGCTCCAGGTGCGCCTCGGATATGACAGTCGGCATACCGGACAGCTCGACGAGGCTTGCCTGGATTCGCTTAAGGTCGGGGAGTCCCGCGTGCCATGACATCCGCATGATCAAAAAGGATGCACGGCGGTATTTTGCCTGCATCACCGTGATGGCGGGGCGCAGGGTGGGATGGATTTTGTCCCGTTCGGGCCAAAGGTCAGCAGTGATCTCGAGGCCCAGGGTCTCCCATAGGTAATCAAGCTCTTCGTCCATGGCGCCTCGATATCCGTGTAATGATGACGGTTTGATTGTGCCATCAGCCGTGAGTGCTGCATTGTTGTAATCTACCAGCGGTAGATGTGGGATGTTTTACGGGCTTTGGCGCCGTACGTGTCGCTGGTGCTTCACAGGTCCTTCACGTGTCGGCCGTATTTGACTGAATTTCAAAAAAGTCAAAATTAGGGCTTGCGTCACGGCGGGACTTCCCGTATATTTCTTTCTTGCGCAAAGGCACAGCCGAGCGCAGCGATGCAGTCATTGGGATGTCGTCTAATGGCAGGACAGCGGATTCTGGTTCCGTCAATGGGGGTTCGACTCCCTCCATCCCAGCCATTGCATTTGCTACATATGGCCCGTTCGTCTAGCGGTTTAGGACGCCGCCCTCTCAAGGCGGAGATCACCAGTTCGAATCTGGTACGGGCTACCA
>DBFWDM010000228.1:0-18496 GCA_048484635.1 Collinsella sp. | reverse complement strand
TGCCAACTCGTCGAAGGCATCGGAGCCCTCGACGATAGGCTCGGCATCTGCGGCAGCGGCGCCGGAGGCAAGCATGATGCAGGTGTCGTTGGTCGAGGTGTCGGAATCGACCGTTACCTTGTTAAAGGTCTGCTTGACGGTCGAGAGCAGCAGGGCATGAAGTGCCGCAGGCTCGACGGGGGCATCGGTGGTGATAACTGCGATCATGGTGGCCATGTTGGGCATGATCATGCCCGAGCCCTTGCACATTCCGCCTACCGTATAAGCGTTGCCCGCATGGCCCGCAGCCTCACTGCGGTAGCAAACGGCATACTCCTTGGAATGTGTATCGGTTGTCATGATGGCACGGGCTGCATCGGCACCGCCATGGGCGGAGAGCACCTCGAAGGCGGACGGAACGGCCGTCTCAAACGTGTCGATCGGCAGAATCTGTCCGATCATGCCTGTGGATGCAACTAGGATCTGCTGGGGTTCACAGCCGATGACCTGCGACGCGATGTTGCATGTCTCGCGCGCACAGGCTAGGCCGGTCTCGCCCGTGGCGGCATTCGCGTTGCCGGAGTTGATTGAAACACCGGCGATGATGCCATAGCCCTTGTCCGCACCGCCCAGGTTGGCACGACTCACCTGCACGGGCGCCGCGCAAAAGCGGTTGGTCGTAAACACGCCGGCGCCTGGACAGGGCTTATCGGGCACGACGAGTGCATAGTCCAAGCGCTCGGGATTCTTCCGGAATCCCGCATGGATACCTGCAGCCTTAAAGCCGGCCGCTGCCGTAACGCCGCCCTCGACGGCGCGAATCTTGATATCAATCAGGTCGGTATTCATCGTCCCTACGACTCCTTATATCAAATAAAAAAACGGGCATCGGCTGGCACGCCATACCGGTCGCAATTAGTAGACCAGCTTAAAAGTGGCGCCCAACTCGATACCCGACTACCAAATCGTTAACAATCGAATGTGCTACACCGGGCACGCCACTGTGGGCAAGCCTCGTCGTTCGTCAAAGCCAAAAACGATGTTGGCGCACTGGACCGCCTGGCCCGCAGCACCCTTGCACAAATTGTCGATAGCACCCGTCGCCACCAGCACGCCCGCACGCTTGTTGAGCGCAAGGCCGATCTGGGCGGCGTTGGTGCCGACGACCGAAGCCGTCTTGGGCTGCTGGCCGGCATCGAGCACGCGCACAAAGCTGCGTCCGGCGTAAAACTTCTTGTAATGGTCGACGACATCCTCAAGAACCAGCGTGTCGAGAGCCTGCGGCGCGAGCGGCATCGTCACCGTGGAAAGCAGGCCGCGCTTAAGCGGTGCCAAGTGCGGAGTAAAGACGACGCGATCGGTCAGGCCTAGAATCTGCTCGATTTCGGGCGTGTGGCGATGTTTGCCTACGCCATAGGCCTCCAAGTTCTCGTCTGCGCTGCAAAAATGGGTGCGAGCGTTGCAGGACTTACCGGCGCCCGTAACGCCGCTAATGGCATCAACGATTACGGGACCGTTCTCTGCCACCCAGCCCGCACGCACGGCAGGAGCAGCAGCAAGGCTCGTTGCGGTGGGATAGCAGCCGGCGCAGGCGACCAAAACGGGCTTTCCGGCGGCATGGCTGGAAGCAGCGGTCTCCAAGTCCTGACAGAACAGCTCGGGCAGGCCAAAAGCGCGGGTCTTGAGCAGCTCGGGGCTCGTGTGCTCGGCGGCATACCACGCCTCAAAGACAGACGCGTCGCTCAGACGGTAATCGGCCGAAAGATCAAAGCAGGAGACGCCCGATGCAAGCAGCGCGGGCACCTGTGCCATGGCAGCCGTGTGCGGCACGGCAAGAAATACCGCATCGCAGCTCTTGAGCTCGGGGGCGGCATGCGTGGTGAAAACCAGATCGCTCACGCCAGCAAAGCTCGGATACACCGCGGACAGCGGCTGGCCGGCATCGGCGTTGGACGTAATGGCAACAAGTTCAAACTCGGGATGACCGAGCACGAGGCGAATGAGCTCAGCTCCGGCATATCCAGCCGCGCCGACGATTCCAACCTTCAAAGACATATCAGACTCCTTGTCTGCGATTTATGCACCGATGCGCATTTCGCAGCGGTCGTTATGAAGTGGGTTGAAACTTTAGCACCAAAAGATGCATGAATACGTAAATAGCTTGCATGTTCATGCATTGAAACATTCCCGACACATTCGCTTGAAGGAATTGACAAATAGAGCGGGCTCCGTATTGACCGGCACTCCTTACGGTGCCGGGCAACACGGGGCCCGCCCATGCGAAAACTAAGTTGTTAGGATGAGCCAGCTGGCTAGAGCTCGACCGGCACCCATTCGTCGTGATTGCAGATAAAAGCCTCGGGATCCTCGACGCTAAAGAAGACGAGCGCGGGGTCGTTAGGCCCCTCATAGTGCTCGCTCAAGCGCTCAAGATGTTTCCATCCGGCCTCGCGCATCTCGCTCGAAGCCCGGTCTTCCAGCCCCGCACGCCCGCGCAGGATCAACCAACCATGGCCCGGCCACCAACTCGTGGCCTCAAAGCGCTGGTTTTGCAGAAGCTCCTGCCACACATCTTTGGTGCGCGCCGTCACAAACCACAGCTTGCCGTCCTGAATCTGTGCAAACGAGAACGGACGCACATGCGGCTGCCCGTCCACGCTCGTCGCCAGATACCACGCCGGCACCGACGTCAGATACTCCAGCACCGTATTCAATCCGTCCACGTTTCCTCCTGTCGCCTGACCAGTCTTTTTGGAATGGGTAGTCAATTTGGGAAATTAGAGCTCGAGGCGCTCTTCGCTGCCGTCGATATCGCAGAACCGCGCGGCGATGTTGCGGACCGAGAAGAACGCAAGGCGGCCGTCGTTGGCGCTATCGTGTTGCTCGCCAATGCCCACCATGTGCTTAAAGCCCGCCTGGCGCACCTTGTCGCTCACGAATGCATCATCCTCGAGCGCAGCCTCGCCAGTTAACACGATCCAGCACTCCCCCGGCTTCCAACCCGATACCTCAAACTTGGGATTCGCGCTCAACTCCGCCCACACGTCCTTGTCACGCGACGTGCAAAACCACAGTTTGCCATCATCAACCATGGCAAACGAAAACGGCCTCACGCGGGGCTGATGCCCGTCGCTTGCATCGGTCGTGGCAAGATACCACGCCGGAATGCGCCGGAGATACGAGTAGACGCGCTCGAGCTGAGCCGTGCGATCGATGTCGGTCATAGAGACCCCTTTCTTGCGCTCGAATCGAGCTTAGACGAGTTGAAGATTGATAATGACAACGCATATCACCAGCAGCGCCATCGCCACCGCGGCCAGTGCATCCCCCCGGCCAAACGCAAGCGTATGCAGACGCGTGCGTCCCTGCTCGCCGTGATAACAGCGCGCATCCATGGCGGCCGAAAGCGTCTCGGCATGACGGAACACGCCGGTGAACAGCGGAATCGCCACACTGCCGAGCATGCGCACACCGCCGAGCGGACCGCCCATCACGCGCGCGCCGCGGCTTGCCTGTGCATCGGCCGTCTGTTTCGTCTCGGTGGCAAATTGCGGCATAAACCGCAGCGCGATACCCATAATCATGCCGAGCTCGTGCGCAGGAAGCCCCACGCGCGCAAATGGCGCGAGCAGACGCTCAAAACCCGCGGTGAGGTCGAGCGTCGGCGTGGTGAGCGTAATAGCGCTCATGCCGGCCATCATCAGGGTCAAACGGCATGCCATGAACGCCGCAGAACGCAGCGAGCCCTCGCTCACCTGCAAAAAGCCAAGCTGCCACAGGGTGCGGCCACTCTGGTCGGAAAACAGGTTGAGCACCGCGACCACAACGACGATCGCCAGCAGCGGCGCCATCGATGACAGGACGCGGCGAAGCGGCACCCGGGCCACGACATAGACCAGAACCACAAACATTGCAACCGGAACCAGCCCGCGGAAGCTTCCGACGGTGAGCACGGTGATCAGAAATGCGAAACCTAGGAGCAACTTAGTGCGCGGATCCAGACGATGCACCGCGCTATCCCCGGGATAATAGCTGCCAAATGAGAACGCCTCCATTAGCATTTCTCCTCTCGCGCGGCTATCTTGGAACCGGCCTGACACGGAGCCCTCAAAGGTCCGTCCGCGCAGCCCAGCAGCAAGCCGGCCAGCTCGTCGGCCAGCGCCCCAACCGTATAAAGCCTGTCGCAGCGGAGCGGCACGCCGGCCTGTGCGAGCGCCAGCGCCATACGCTGGGCGGCAGGAACGCCCAGGCCAATCGACTTGAGCTCGTTCGCGTGCGCAAAAACCTGCGAGGGCGTTCCCTCGACAAACACCGCGCCCTCGTTCATCACAACGATACGGTCACAACAATTTGCCAGGTCATCCATGCTGTGCGAAACCATGACAACGGTCAGACCCTCGCGATGGAGTCGACCGATGAGCCCTAGGAAATCCCTGCGCGCCGCCGGATCGAGCCCTGCCATGGGCTCATCGAGTACTAGGACCTCGGGCTCCATAGCAAGCACGCCAGCAAACGCCACACGCCGCTGCTGGCCGCCCGAAAGCTCAAAGGGGCTCTTGTCGCCTATCGCGGCAAGGTCGAGGCCCACGCGTGCAAGCGATGATGCGACACGGCGCGCAACCTCGTCTTGCGGCAGACCAAGGTTACGCGGGCCAAACGCCACGTCCTGCGCCACGGTCTCAGCAAATAACTGGCGCTCGGGATACTGAAACACCACGCCGACCTTGGCCTTAACCGCGGCGGCGTCTTTCTTGTTTGACAGGTCGAGCCCCAGCGCGCAAACGCTTCCCTCCTGCGGACGAATCAACCCGTTGAGATGCTGAACCAGCGTTGATTTACCCGAGCCGGTATGACCCGCCAGGCCCAGAAACTCACCGCGACACACCGTCAGCGAAACGTCGCGCAGTGCCCAGGGGCTGTTTGGATCGTTGCCCCAAAGGGCCTGTTTGCTCGATGCGTCCGCAGTGGCCGAGCGCTTACGCCAGCGACGGCGCTCGCGGGCGCTCAGCGAGTAACTATGCGAGAGGTGCGAAATCTCGATAACGGGCTCCGACGCAGCTATCCCGTCGGCTGCAGAGGATCCATTGTCAAGCACATGAGAATCGGATGCGGAAGGCTGCCCCGCGATGTCCGCCCCGCTCCGCTCGGCATAAACCTGCGCAATCTCGGCGACCATATCCACCTCACGCACCTGTGCGCAAACGGGCACGCCCTTCTTACGAAGTGCTCTGCCCAGACAGCACGACGCCGGCATATCCAGGTTGAGCTGCGCAAGTTCGTCCGCCCGCGTCAAGATTTCCTCGGGCGTACCGATCATGGCAACGCGCCCTGCCCGAAACACCGCGACACGATCGGCCTCGGCGGCCTCTTCCATAAAGTGCGTAATCATCACGATGGTCATGCCGCGATCGTGCAACGCGCGGCAAGCCTTCATAAGGCCCTGACGTCCACGCGGATCGAGCATCGAGGAAGCCTCGTCCAAAATGAGCACACGCGGTTCCATGGCGAGCACGCCGGCAAGCGCCACGCGCTGCTTTTGGCCGCCCGAAAGCGCATGAGTCTCGTGGCGCTCAAAGCCCACCAGGCCCACGCCCTTTAGCGCCTCGCGTACGCGCTGCGCAATTTGCGCCGATGGCACGCCAAGGTTTTCGGGACCAAACGCAACGTCATCTTCGACAAGCGTTGCCACCAGCTGATCATCGGGATTCTGGAATACCACGCCCGCGGTCGAACGAATGTCGTAAACCAGCTCGGGATCGGACGCGTCCATGCCGTTGACGCACACCGTTCCCGCATCGGGCTGCAGCAGCGCGTTCAGGTGCTTGGCAAACGTCGACTTGCCCGACCCGTTTCCGCCGAGGATGCAGAAAAACTCGCCATCTTCGATGTTCAGATCGATGCCATCGAGCGCCGGTGCAACACCGTCATAGCTAAAGGAAACGCCCCGACACTCAATCATGCGCGACCTTTGACCTGGTCCTTCTTGGGCGTGATGAGATTAGAGACCGCCTTGTACACTGCAAGCGTCAATACCGAGTTAAGCACGGTCTTGATAAGGTTGAACGGCAGAACAGCAGGAAGCATGAGTGGCAAAATCACATCGGCCGAGCCATACCAGAACCAAACGCCGATGGTCAGGTTTGCGACCATAGACAACGCCGTAGCGGCAATAACGCCCAGCGCCAGGCCAATCACGGCGCCCTTATAGGTATGCATCTTCTGGTAGACGATAGCCGCAGGCAGAATATAGCCCAGCGTGGCAACCAAGTTCATAAGCGCACCGACCCAATCGCCCGTGGTAAGCGCATGGATAACGATCGCCATAGCGGCAACAGCGGTGCCGGCACCAGGGCCATACGCAAATCCACACACCATCGCCGGCACCAGCGACGGGTCATACGTCAAAAACGGCGCCGAGGGGAGGATGGGCAGCTGCACATACATAAACAGTGCTCCCAAGGCGCACATCAACGCCATGGTAACGAGCTGTTTGGTGCTCCACCTATTCGTGTTCTCAAAATGGATATGCTGCGACTGTTCAGACATAAGATCACCTGCCTCTTTCATCCGGACTCTAACCGTTGGTACTGGGATCTCACCAGTTCAGCCGGCATGCGAACCAACGCACACACGGGTCGCGGACTCATCGGCTCGGCCGCAGGCACGTTTCCTGCGCCACGGTACCCCTTTGGCACCGCCCGATTTACCGCCAGTGGGGAATTTCACCCCGCCCTGAAACAGCAATTGCAAGTGTAGCACGGGCAGGCTTTCGCGCAAGTATGCCAAGGGTAATTTATGGTGGGGATCAGTTGCCGCAACAACCACGTTCTCCGTTCGCTCCAAAGTAGCGCGCCTTTCGCGCAAAGCGCGAAACAGCGAAAGGGACACGTATCCCCATCAACCACATTCTCCGCCCACGCCGACCTCAAGGCCGTAAACGCAGGGGATCCGGGGGCGGGACGGGGTTTCTCTCCGGAACATTCCGCAGGACGCAAAGAGGCTCCGCAGCGCGAAGCGCGATGCGGAGCCTCTTTGCATGTCCGAGGACGTTCCGGAGAGAAACCCCGTCCCGCCCCCGGATCCCCGGTGGGAGTTCTAGACCTTGTCGGCCTTAGTACATACCGCCGCCCTGCTGACCAGCGGTGGCAGCAGCGATAGCGTCCTCAAGCTGAGTGTTCTTGGGCACATCGGAGACGGTAGCCTCGGTGATGAGGATCAGGCTGGCGACAGAAGCAGCGTTCTGCAGGGTGACGCGGCTGACCTTGACGGGGTCGAGGACGCCCATCTCGATCATGTCGCCCCACTCGCCGTTGGCAGAGTTGAGACCCTGGCCGGCGGGCAGCTCGGCAACCTTGTCGACCACGACAGCGCCCTCAAAGCCAGCGTTCTTGGCGATGGTAGCGACCGGAGCGGTCAGAGCCTTCTTGACGATATCGACGCCAATCTTCTCCTCGGGGTCGTCGATCTCAACAGCGTCGAGCGCAGGAGCAGCGTCCATGAAGGCGACGCCGCCGCCAGCGACAATGCCCTCCTCGACAGCAGCGCGGGTAGCCTGCAGGGCGTCCTCGACGCGGTGCTTGATCTCCTTGAGCTCGGACTCGGTAGCAGCGCCGACCTTGATGACGGCAACGCCACCGGAGAGCTTGGCCAGGCGCTCCTGGAGCTTCTCGCGGTCGAAGTCAGAGGTGGTGTTCTCCATCTCGCCCTTGATCTGAGCGATACGAGCGTCGATGGCCTCCTTGGAGCCAGCGCCGCCGACGACGACGGTGTTGTCCTTGGAGATGGTGACGGACTTAGCGGTACCGAGCATATCGGCGGTGATGTCGGCGACCTTCACGCCCAGCTCGTCCAGGGCAGCCTGGCCACCGGTGAGGACGGCGATGTCCTCGAGGATGCGCTTACGGCGATCGCCGTAGCCAGGAGCCTTGACGGCGCAGACGTTGAGAGCGCCACGGATCTTGTTGAGGACCAGGGTAGGCAGAGCCTCGCCGTCGATGTCCTCAGCGATGATGAGCAGGCCGCGGCCAGCGCGCTGGACAGCCTCGAGAACGGGCATGATGTCCTGAACGCTGGAGATCTTCTGGTCGGTGATGAGGATGTACGGATCCTTCATCACGGCCTCCATGCGGTCGTTATCCGTGACGAAGTAAGCGGAGACATAGCCCTTGTCGAACTGCATGCCCTCGACGGTGTCGATGGTGATGTCGAACGTCTGGGAATCCTCGACGGTGATGACGCCGTCCTTGCCCACGACCTCCATGGCCTCGGCGATCTTCTCGCCGACCTCGGGGTCACCGGCGGAGATGGTACCGACGGAAGCGATCTGCTCCTTGGTCTCGACCGGCTTGGCCTGCTTCTTCATCTCGGCGACGGCGGCGTTGACGGCCTTGTCGATGCCGCGACGGATGGCCAGCGGGTTGGCGCCAGCGGCGACGTTGCGCAGACCGTCGTTGACGATGGCCTGAGCGAGCAGGGTTGCGGTGGTGGTGCCGTCACCCACGGTGTCGTTGGTCTTGGTGGCAACCTCCTTCACCAGCTGAGCGCCCATGTTCTCGATGTTGTCCTCGAGCTCGATCTCCTTGGCGACAGAAACGCCGTCGTTGGTGATGGTCGGAGCACCGAACGTGCGCTGCAGCGCAACGTAGCGGCCCTTGGGGCCCATGGTGACGGTAACGGCGTCGGCCAGAGTGTTGACGCCCTTGGCAAGCTTAGCGCGGGCATCGGTGTTGAACGTAATGTTCTTTGCCATGGTAGGTAATCCTCCAAAAGAAATGTGACTCGCGTCGCCGCTTCCGAGTCCTATGCGGCGGGCGCGTTCAAAGACGAATCAGAGATTCTGACGAGACTAGGCCTCGACGACAGCGTAGATGTCGTCGGCGCGCATCAGCAGATACTTCTCGCCGTCGACCTTGACCTCGTTGCCACCGAACTTACCGTAGATGACAACGTCGCCAACCTTGACGTCCATGGGGATGCGCTCACCCTTGTCGTTGACCTTGCCGGCGCCCACGGCAACGATGGTGCCGCGCTGCGGCTTCTCCTGAGCGTTGCTGGCGATATACAGACCAGAAGCGGTCTTCTGCTCGGCCTCGTCGGGCTTGACCAGAACACGATCTGCAAGCGGCTTCAAAGACGACATGCTTGTCTCCTCCTTTTTGGGCCGCGTGGTTATGCCACGCGAATTAACCCTTTTTGTTTGCGTACGCGTTGAATGGTACCCACGAATGGCGGGTTATACAACACGGAGTCAAAAAATCTTATTTTTTGGCACTTAGATTTTCTGAATGCCGGGGGATAACTTAGCGATGCCTCCCGTGTGGCTCCGGAGGCAGGTTAACTAATTCGGTCCCGGCATTCAGAAAAGTCAGTGCAGCAAAATGGCGATGCGGATAGCGACATGGGCATGGTTTTCGCTGCGCGCGGGTCCCCTGGGGAGCGCCGTGCATTTTTGGGAGTATTCAGCAAGCCAGGACGGCTGCATACACGCCGGACACACCATATTGGTTCCAAGGACGCCTTCGACCGGGGATTTGAGTCGGCAGGCAAACCCCGCCAGGACAAAAAGGCATGCTTCGCGCCGCGCCGAACCCCAAAATGACGTCAATCTCCGCAACGTTACTCAGCCGCAGCGGCACCGGCAGAGCTCGCGGTGCTGAATACTCCGTTTTTTGCACGGCACGGGCGGGGGTACATCAGGATCAGGAAGGACATCCCAGCCTATTTATGCAATCTGTAATGGGAAGTATGCAAAACACCAAGAGATAGCATTGCTGGTGTCCAAATTGAGCGCGGGGCAGCAGCACCTCCGCCCCGCACCCAAATCCAACAGAGCAGGGACGCTCATGGCGGATCCCCACCAAAACGCAAACGCGGCTCGAGCGCCATCCCAAAATAGACTGCGCGAGCCGCGTTTAACGGCACGACATGAATATTAGCGCTCGTAAATCAAGTTGCCTGCCAGGTAGGTGGCCTGAACCTTGGTAGCCTGGAGCTCTTGTGGATCGACAGTGAGCGGGTTTTGGTCCAGGACTACCAGGTCGGCATACTTGCCGGGCTCCAAGCTGCCGAGGTTTTGCTCGTCGCCTGCCGCATAGGCACTGCCCAGAGTGTAGTTGCGCAGGGCCGTTGCCGCGTCGATGCGCTCGCTGGGGAGCCAGCCGCCCTCGGGCCAGTGGCTGCGAGGGTCTTGGCGCGTGATGGCCGTGTAGAGCACGTTCATGCTGGTAACAGCTGTTATGGGGCTATCGGTGCCGAAGGCTTGGCGGATGCCGCGCTGCTTATAGGTCGCAAACGGCCACATGATGCGGCTGCGCTCCAGACCCAGGTCGCGCTCCGGTCCACCCGGGTCGAGTGTAATGTGGCAGGGCTGGCTCGAAGCAACCACGTTGAGCTTGCGCAGGCGATCGATGTCCTCGGGCAGGAGGTTCTCCAGATGCTCGAGCGTGTTATAACCGTGCTGGGGCAAGCCGTACAGTTCGGCGGCCTCCTCAAAGATATCGAGCGCGGCATGGATGGCACCGTCGCCGATGACGTGGATGCGCACGGTGTGACCGCGCTCCGCGGCAGCGAGGACCAGTTTGCGCATACGCTCGGCAGGAACCGTCAGGCGGCCTTGATCGCCCGGGAAGCGCGGGTTGGTATAGGGCTCGGTGAGATATGCCGTGTGTTCGCTCGACACGCCGTCGAAGAACTGCTTAAAGCCTGGCGCCGAGAGCAGCGCGTTGTTCGCGTAGCAGGTCTGCAGCTCTTCCAAGCGCGACTGGTCATCCAGCAGCGTGGGGAACAGATGGGCTCGGATGCCCAACTTGCCGGCTGCCTGTAGTTTGTCGTAGACGTCGTCGCGGATAAAGTCGCAGCCCGGCATGGGTATGAGCGACATGTCGCAGATCGAAGTGATGCCCTGCTCGGCCATACGCCTCATTTGATCGACGTAAGCGCTTGCAATGCGATCCTCCCCCAGCCACTCAAGACAGCGCGGCAGCAGCTGCATAGCAGCCGCCTCGTGAGCAATGCCCGTGAGCTCGCCGTTTGCGTCCTTGTCGTAACTGCCGCCCGCTGGCGGCTCGCTGTCGCGTGTGACGCCGAGCGCCTCGAGTGCGCGGCTGTTGAGCCAAAGCGTGTGCCCGTCGCCCGAATACATAACGCAGGGACGATCGGGGAATGCCGCATCGAGCGACGCCTTGGTAGGATGCTCGGGCGGATCCCAACGGTAGTCGCGCCAGCCCTGCGTCACAACCCAAGCGTCATCGGGCAGGTCCCGGGAAAACTCGAGCGCGTGCTGCACTAGCGCAGCCTCGGACGTGCCCATATCCATGAGCATGTACGGCGAGGAACCGACCGAGGTATGGAAGAAGTGCAGATGAGCGTCATGAAAGCCGGGGCAGACAAACTGCTCGCCGTAGTCGATAACCGACGTGGCGGCAGGCGCGGCGGCAATCACGTCATCGGGCGCACCGACTGCGACGATATGGTCGCCTGCGATGGCAATCGCCAGCTCGCGGGCGGTATCGATGCCGTCTTGCGCGGTAAAGACGTTCTTGGAGCGGATAATCCGATCGATATGTTGCATGGGCATCCCCATCTCTGGCAGGAAATTCAACACCCCCGAGTGTACTCCCCCGCCCTTGCAACAAAACCCCAAGCTGCAAACGGCAACTTTACCAGCCCTAGCGGCAGGTGGCATACTGGAGAGAGCCTGTACGATTTTGCGATCAACCCAGCAAGGAGCAAATCGACCATGACGAAGACCAAGGCACAGCAGATTATGGCGGCGACCGAGGCTCGCGCGGCTGACGACGTCACCGCAGCCATCAAAGATATCGCTACCGAGTTTGAACCCTATATCATCAAGCAGCGCCGGCACTTCCATAAGCACCCGGAGCTGAGCCTCGCCGAGGAGCGCACGACCTCCGACATCGCCAACCAGCTCGATGCCATGAATATCCCCTACGAGCGTCCCCTTAAGACGGGCCTTGTGGCGACCCTTCGCGGCACCGCGCCCGACGCCTATCGCGAGGACGGCACGCCACGCCGCCGCATCCTGCTGCGCGCCGACATCGACGCCCTGCCCGTCACCGAGCAGACCGGCGAGGAGTTCGCCAGCGTCAACGAGGGCTGCATGCACGCCTGCGGCCACGACTGCCATATCGCCATGATGCTCGGCACGCTGCAAATCCTGCGCCATATGACCGACGACATCCACGGCGAAGTCCGCATCGTCTTCCAGCCCAGCGAGGAAAACGGCCAAGGCGCCAAGCTCATGATCGGCACGGGCGTGCTCGACGGCGTCGATGGCGCCTACGCCGCGCACATCTGGAGTGAGGTCGACGCCGGCACCGTGAGCTGCGAGCCCGGTCCGCGCATGGCCAATACCGACTGGTTCCGCATCGACGTCCGCGGCACCTCGTGCCATGGCGCCATGCCCCAGCGCGGCCACGACGCCGTCATGGTTGCCGCCGAGATCGTTAACGCCCTGCAGACCATCGTCTCGCGCGAAATCAGCCCCTACGAGCCGGCCGTCATCACCGTCGGCGAGCTGCACGGCGGCACCGCGCGCAACGTTATCGCCGGCACGGCCTACCTCGCCGGCACGGTGCGCACCTACGGAGATTCGACCCACGAGGAAATGCCGGAGCTTATGCGCCGCATCGTGGAGCATACCGCGGCCGCCTTGGGCGCCGAGGCAGAGCTCACCGACTACACCATCGCCAACTACAAGGTCGAAAACGACGCCGCCTCGAGCGAGCGCTGCCGTCAGGCCGTAATCAAGTGCCTGGGCCCCACCGGCCAAGGCCATTATCGCGGCACGCTTTCGGGCGAGGATTTTTCGGAGTACCTGCGTCGCGTACCGGGCGTGCTCGCCTTTGTAGGTACGCGCAACCCCAAGATTGGCGCCACGTACGCCCAACATTCCTGCTTCTACAAGATCGACGAGACCGTGCTGGCAAAGGGCTCCATGGTGGCCGCCCAGTATGCTATCGACTTTTTGGCCGAGCCCACGCAAGAGGAGCTCGACGGCCCCGCGATTACCGCGGTCGCCGAAACCAACCCCGATCTGGCCGCCAAGTTGCGCTCTGCCAAGGCGACGACCGCCGAGGCTCGCGACGCCATCCATGATGCCCGAACGGCTCGCCATGCCGCGATCAAGGGCATCCACGACGCACGCGCTGCCGCACGCCGTGAGGAGAAGCACGACGAGTAATCGATTCGCTGGCATCTCGCAGTCATAGCCACATCGCGATGTCAAAGCGGGGGCGGACGTTTCGACACGTCCGCCCCCGCTCATTTATCAAGCGCTATTTCTACCATTTCTACCCCGTCCCCAAATGGCAGACGGCATGGCTACTCGTCCTGAGGTTCCTCGTCGGAGCTTGGCTCGGACGCCGACTCAGGTGCAGGTGCCGGCTCAGGTGCAGGTGCCAGCTCAGGCTCAGGCGCAGGCTCAGGCGCAGGCTCGGGCTCAGATGCCGTCTCAGACTCGGGCGCCGGCTCAGACTCGGTCGCGGGAGCGGGTGCAGGCGCCGGCGAAGCATCCGGAGCGCTGTAACCCGAAGGAGCGGACTTCTTCTCGAAGGGCAACACAAAAGTCAGGACGTCGTCCTTATCCTCATCGGCCCACTCGCTTGCATAGCGTGCGGCCCAATAGCCAACGGCACGGTGCTTGAGCATCTTGCCAAAGACCGTAAGAAATACGGTGACGAAAGCGACCAGCACCAAGAACAGCGCGAGCGTGACGCCACCGCCGGTAACAATTGCCTCAATACCCGTAGGACGATAGTAGTAGCTATACATACCGACAGAGGCAATGGCGCCAAAGACGACCGTCAAGATCCATGTGACAACGTTGGCGACCAGGCCCGTCAAAAACTCGGGAAGGAACGAAGCACAGAACAGCTTGGTCTTGTTGTGCTTAAACGCCGCCCAGACCTTATCGAGCGAAAACGCGCTCTCGACACGCCCGGTCACCGCAAAGTGCATCACGGCGATGTCGGCGAACATCTTAAAGAAGACACCCAGAATCGCCGAGGCAATTAGCGCCAGGACAAGCAGGCCGAGCGAACCGAACAGCGCAGCCTCGAGTGCATAGGAGCCGTAATAAGAATACGAGCCCGCGGCGCCAATTACCACGCCCTCCACCAGCGAAAGCACTACACCGATAACGGGAATGGCAGCGATAACCTCGAGCACGACCGAAATAACGCTCGAAAAGACTCCGAGACCAAACGACGTGGAACGCATGAGTGGACGGTCCATGCCGTCATCGACCTTGAGCGAAAGATCACGGCCCCACTCGATACCAAAGCCGGAACCACACACACTCGCAATGCAAGCTGCCAAAAAGCCGATGGCAGCCGCAATGCCGCCAATAACGGGAATAAACAACACGAGCACCGACACAACGCAAATCAGCGCCGGCAAAAACGCGATTTGGCATACACGCTGAAGCACGCCCGGAGTCTTGGTCATATCTTGGAACGCCTGAGCCACACAGCCCTTTGGCGCATTCGCCACGGGCGGTTGCGGAACAAACTGCTGGGGCTGAGGCTGTCCCTGGGGAGCGGGGCCAGAGGCACCGGCATTAGGAGCACCACACACGCCGCAGAACTTGTCGTTATCGCCCATGGGGGCGCCACACTGCGAGCAGAACATAGAATCATCCCTTCGTATCTTGAACGAATCACTTAGATCGCAAACGATGTCTTTAGCATCATTATTGCCCAATGTGGGGTCAAATACTCAAAGATGACCGATTTGCAAGGTACGCGGCGCCAGCAGGCGGTTCGTTGAATATGTCTGTGCTAGTTCGTTCCGCGGAAGCCCTTGCCGACGATCTCGGAGCTGTCGACGATCGTGATAAAGGCACCCGGATCGACTTCGCGCGCATAGCGGCGTAGTTGCACGGCCTCGCGACGGCTCAGCACGCTCATGATCACCGTCACGCACTTGCCCGAGAAGGCACCGTAGCCGCGGCTGATGGTCGCTGTGCGGTTGAGATGCTTGACGATAAACTCCTCGACCTTAAGGGGTTCGGAGCAAATGACCGTGCAGACCTTACGAAGATGGATGCTCTCGATGGCCTTGTCGACCACAAGCGTCTTGGCAAACAGGCCGAGCACGCAGTACAGACCGACACGCGGGCCATACAAAAAGGCCGCGATGGCCACGATGCCGATATCAACCAACAGCAGCGCGCGGCCAATCTCGAGCGTCGTGCGGCGCTTGAGGATCATGGCAAGAATGTCCGTGCCGCCCGTCGAGGCGCCAATATCAAAGACAATGGCGCTGCCGAGCGCCGGCAGGATCACGGCAAAGCACAGGTCAAGCCACATATCGCCCGTCATCGAGACATCAGTCGGGATAAAGAGCTCAAACAGCGAAACATAGGCCGAAAGCGCAAACGAGGCGAAGACGCTCCAAAGAATCGCCTTGCGCTCCAAAAAGATAAAGCCCAAGACGACGAGAACCGCGTTGATAATCCACATAAAAACGCCGACGGGCAGGGTCGGGAACAGCGTGGACAGAATGACCGACACGCCCGAGGTGCCGCCAAAAGCAAAGTGATTAGGGGTTTTAAACGCAACGATGGCGAAGGCCGTAAGAATCAGGCCCAGATTGAGCTCGGCAAAAAAGCGCGGGTAGCCCGGCTCCTGGCTGCGCTTTTGACCGACACGCTCGCCGCGCTCGATATCGGTGCGATCAACCACGCGCTCCATCGGCACCACGGGAGGACGATGCACCTCCTCGGCAGCACGCGATGCCGCCTCTGCCGCGGCGGCCTCAATCGCCCATGCCTTGCTTTCTGTTTCGTGCTCGTCGGCCATTACGGCAACCCCTCGTTAACAATTTGGAAACAATGCGCCCATTAGGGTAACGCGGAACGCGACGATTGCAACCCCTAGTTAGACGAGCGGTATGCCCACATCGGGGGGCATACAAATAACGGCCGGCCACGCTTTTGCTTGCGCGGTCGGCCGTTTAACGTTTTCGCAGATAAAGCCTGCCAAAACAAACCTGTCCCTTTTTGGAAGGTTACTCGTGCTGGCTGGTGCGGTGCTCGTACTCCTCGGGGGTGATGACGTCCTCGATGCGCAGGTTGACGCCCGCCACCTCAAGGCCGGTCATCGCGGCAAGGCGCTCGGTGACACGTGCCTTGACATCGTCGAAGATCGCGGGCGCATAGGCGCCGTACTCGATAATGACGGAGATGTTGACGACCACGCGATTGTCATCGGTGACCTCAACCGTCACGCCCTTGGTCAGATTCTCGGCACCAAACTGCTCCTGCACAAAGTGCATAAGGTTACCCTTCATGCCCAGGACGTGCGGCACCTCGCGGGTGGCCATGGCGACGATCTTCTCGATCACACCGTTGGAATAGGTCAGCGAGTCCTCGGACTCGTCTGTTTCCTCATCATCCTCGTCCGCGTCATCGGCGGACTCGGCCTCGACGAGCGCCTCATCCTCGAGCGTCACATCCTCGGCTTCGGCGACGGCCGCCTCATTCTCCTCGAGCTCGGTATCGGCCACATCGACCTTCGTATTAAAAGCCATGGTTCCTCCTTATGCCTGCCGCGGATGCGACAGTCGAATACATATTAGCGGCCGCTAAACAGACGGCCGAAGAAGTTGACGATCCCGTTTTCGCCGTCGCGAATTTGGCCGATCACGGCGCCGATCAGCACGAAGAATGCAATGACGAGCGTGTCCCACAGGCCGAGCGTGAGCACCAACACGGCAAGGATAAAGCCAGCGACGGCACCGAGCGTGGTGTTGGGATGACGCACAGCATAGCTCCAGATGGCAGCGCCCGTACCCTTGATGAGACCCATAGCCTCGTCAAAATCCGCGGCCGCCGCGTCTTGTAACTCAGTTGCCTCTGCTTTGGAATCAACAGGTTCGCTCGCCGGCGTGGCGCTCTGGTCAATCGTCAGGCGCGGCGTACGAGCGGTCTTATCTTGATTGGTATCACTCACCGGAAACCTCCACGGTCTGGACGGTAGTCTTGGACGGCAAAAAACGGACGCGCGTGGTCGTACCCGGCGTGCCGAGCATGGTGTCGCAAGCTTCCTCGATGCGCTGCTGCATCGCGGTAGCCAGAGATGCCACGTCCTTATCGTCAAGCGCGATAGCCTCGACCTTAAAACGGACATGCGAATCGTCGGAACCTTGGACGCGGGCCTCGACATGCTCGATCATCACGCGATCGTCGCGCTCTGCAGCAGCCCTGGCGCACGAAGAAAGCGCCGCGAGCGTGACCTCGATATTGCGCTCCCCCGCCGGATGCACGCAGGACGGCTCGCGACGAGCAAACATCAGGCGGAAGAAGCTTACCAGCACGCCAATCGCCACAACTCCGCCGCATGCCGTCACGACAATGCGCGGCATGGGGTCGCGCATCAGCAGCATAAAGCGATACGTATACGGCCCCCAAAACTGGCAGACAAGCGTACCCAGCGCCACAATGGCGGCGGCAAGATACACGATCGCTAGGGCTCGTTTGAGTACGCGCACGCGGCGCTCCCTTCAAATCTCGGCTCTCGAAATGCAAAACGGTTCGCATCATTATAAAAGAGCCGGGTCCGGTGCTCTACGCACGCGGATCCGGCTCATCTATTCCACGAGGCTTGCATGCTCGCTTCATTATGCCCAGATATGCACGGCTTAACCCGTGCGGGCGCTACTCCTCCTCGAGGGCAGCGATGACCTCGTCGGTCATGTCCATGGTGCTGTAAACATCCTGGACGTCGTCGAGCTCCTCAAGACGGTCGATGAGGCGCTGAACCTTCTTGGCGTCGGCGTCGGAGACCTCGGTCGGGGTGGTCGGGACCATGGTGGTCTCGGAACCCTTGACCTGGACGCCCTGCTCCTCGAGCGCCTTGGAGACAGCCATGACCTCGTTGGCAGTAGTCCAGACGATCCACTCCTCGCCGGCGTCCTCGTAGTCCTCGCCACCGGCCTCGGCGATGGCCATCATGAACTCATCCTCGTCACCGGCAGCACCGTTGGCGATCATGGTCTCCTTCTTGGCGTTCTCGTCCAGGATCTCCTTGGCGACGACGATCTGGCCCTTGCGCTCAAACTGGAAGGCGACGGAGCCGGAGGTGCCCAGGTTGCCACCAGCGTGGGAGAAGGCGGAACGGACATCAGCGGCGGTACGGTTGCGGTTGTCGGTCAGGCAGTCGACGTAGACGGCGACACCGGCGGGACCGTAGCCCTCGTACACGATGTTCTCGTAGACGGCAGCGTCGGCACCCGAACCAAAAGCCTTGTCGATAGCGGACTTGATCTTGTCCTTAGGCATGGACTGAGCCTTGGCCTTGGCAACGGCAGCGGCGAGGCTGGCGTTGTTCTCGGGCAGCGGGTCGCCGCCGAGACGGGCAGCAACGGTGATGTTGCGGCTGAGCTTGGAGAAGAGGGCGGAACGCTTGGCGTCCTGCGCGCCCTTACGATGCTTGGTTGTGGCCCACTTAGAGTGTCCGGACATACGTGTCTCCTATCGGTTTCGACCTAAAGCCCA
>DBFWDM010000227.1:0-4332 GCA_048484635.1 Collinsella sp. | reverse complement strand
GGCCGAAGAGGCGTCAGCAGGTCAGTGGGTCATCGTCCCGGCATTCAGCATCAGGGTAGCGCTGCGACGCGGAAATCGCGCGCCGTTGCCGCGCCCCGCAGTGCCCGCTTCCCCCGAGAACAATTATCAGTGCAGGTAGATAGCTTGTTACAAAACTGCCTGGTCGCCAAAGTTCCAAAAGCCTACTCACTTAGATTGCAGAGCGCTCCCATTAGCTGCGATTCCAAGGTATTTAGCGCTTTTGGACTCAAATCGTCATACTGAACAAGAATTTGACTTGAGTTTTCAGGGACAGATGCGCCATCGGCACACCAAAAACAGTCACCGATATCGATAAAAGAGATGCTCGAGCGCGTGAGGGCCCGTGCAAAAGTGCTTCCGCCCGTTCCACGCTCCGCAACCACGGTACAGTAAAGGCCCGCATCTGCCTGCTCGATCGAGACTTCCCCTGCCGGAAACGCTTTCCGCACAAGCGACGTCAGGCCATCACGCGCCTCGCGAGCACGAACGCGCACGCGGTTCACATGTCGCTCGTAATCACCCGATTCCAGCAAACGCGCCAAAGCGACCTGGTCAACAGAGCTCACCGACGAGGCGTAGAAACCAAGGTTGCGCCTAAACCGCTCCATTAGCTCATCGGGCAACACCATATACGCCAAACGCAACGCCGATGAAAGGCTCTTCGAAAACGTGTTGGTGTAGATAACCGACTGGGCGGCATCGATCGATGCGAGCGCGGGAATCGGCTTCCCGGCAAGGCGAAACTCACAATCAAAGTCATCTTCGATGAGATACCGACCTGGTCGCTCGGCGGCCCAGCTCAGAAGCGCATAGCGACGCGCAATGCTCGTCACAAGGCCGGTCGGATACTGATGGGACGGCATCAGGTGAAGGACATCGGTCCCAGTTTTCTGCAGAGCGCTCAGGTCCACGCCGTCGTCATCCAACGGGATATGTCGAACTTGGCAGCCCATAGCCTGATAGATGCGCGTCAGACGCAAATAGCCCGGATCCTCAACCGCATACACCTTGTCCACGCCAAGCAACTGAACCAACATGGTATCGAGCAGCTGGGCGCCCGCACCGATAACGATGTTATTGGGGTCGACATTCATACCCCTCGTCCCACGCAGATGATGAGCAATTGCGCGTCGTAGCCGAGCGGTGCCCTGTGCCGGTGCGGGCGAAAAGATCTCGCGCTCGTCTTCGGATGCCAGCGTCGCCCGTAGCGCGCTTTGCCAAAGCCGCGCCGCCTCCAAAGCGGAAGGAGAAAGTGCGTCGAATTGCTCGACCCGCCCGCGGACATCATGCGCGCTGAGGCCCACAGAGACGGTATCTCGGTCGATGCCCTGCGAAGCCAAAGGCAAAACCGGTGCATCCGGAAGCTTGCAAGCGTAGTAGCCACGACGCGGCATTGAGCAAATATAGCCCTCGGCAAGTAACTGGCTATATGCATTCTCGATGGTAATGACACTGATTCCCAGATGACTGGCAAAGGCGCGCTTAGACGGAAGATGCTCCCCCGCCGCAATACGTCCAGCAACAATATCATCTCGAATTTGCTGGTAAACATACTCATAAAGCGATGCTTCGCCGCGTTTTTCCAAATTGTATTCAAGCATGAGTTTGCCACCTGACCTTATCGAGCTGTTCAATCTGGTATTAAGCTGACCTTATTATTATCTCGAAAACTGAGTATTTTGCCATACCCAGCTCCCCGATAGGATGTTCCGTCAAGCAATGCACATGCCAACCAAGGGAGCAACCATGGCAGAACAGACCAGCAAGGCCGATCGCGTCAAACTCAATCGCGAGCTCGCGCAGATGCTCAAGGGCGGCGTCATCATGGACGTTACCACGCCCGAGCAGGCACGCATCGCCGAGGAGGCAGGCGCCTGCGCCGTCATGGCTCTCGAGCGCATCCCGGCCGACATCCGTGCCGCAGGCGGCGTCTCGCGCATGAGCGACCCCAAGATGATCAAGGGCATCCAGGAGGCCGTCTCCATCCCCGTCATGGCCAAGTGCCGCATCGGTCACATCGTCGAGGCGCAGGTCCTGCAGGCCATCGAGATCGACTACATCGATGAGTCCGAGGTTCTCTCCCCTGCCGATGACGTCTATCACATCGACAAGACCCAGTTTGACGTGCCGTTTGTCTGCGGCGCCCGTGATCTGGGCGAGGCGCTGCGCCGTGTTGCCGAAGGCGCCACGATGATTCGCACCAAGGGCGAGCCGGGCACGGGCGACGTCGTTCAGGCCGTGCGCCACATGCGCAAGATCCAAAAGCAGATCCGCGACGTTGTTGCCCTGCGCGACGACGAGCTCTTTGAGGCAGCCAAGCAACTGCAGGTTCCGGTCGAACTGGTCCGCGAGGTCCATGCCACGAGCAAGCTTCCCGTTGTGAACTTTGCCGCCGGCGGCGTAGCGACCCCTGCCGACGCCGCGCTGATGATGCAACTGGGCGCCGAGGGCGTCTTTGTCGGCTCGGGCATCTTTAAGAGCGGCGACCCCGCCAAGCGCGCCGCCGCCATCGTCAAGGCCGTGGCAAACTTCACCGATGCCAAGCTCATCGCCGAGCTTTCGGAGGACCTGGGCGAGGCCATGGTGGGCATCAACGCCGACGAGATCGAAATCATCATGGAGGAGCGCGGACGCTAGTCCGGCAGAAAGGATCGCACATGAGCGATTATGCAGACCAAACGGTCGCCGTGCTGGCGGTCCAAGGCGCATTTGCCGAGCACGAGGCAAGACTATCCGAGCTGGGCGCGCGCTGTATTGAGCTGAGGCAGGCGGCTGATTTAAAGCAGGACTTTGACCGTCTGGTACTTCCCGGCGGCGAGTCTACCGTTCAAGGGAAGCTGCTAGATGAGTTGGGCATGCTCGAGGAGCTTCGCACCCGCATTGTTGAAGGCATGCCCGTCCTGGGCACCTGCGCCGGCCTGATTCTGCTGGCTCACGACCTTGCCGCCCATGACGATAAGGGTACGCCGCGCCTGGCAACCATGGATGTGCTCGTTGAGCGCAATGCCTACGGCAGGCAGCTCGGCAGTTTTCGAACCAAGGGGCAGGTAGCTGGCATCGACGGTGAAGTGCCGCTGACGTTTATCCGCGCGCCCCGCATCGTCGAGGTCCACGGCGACGCAAAGGCCTTAGCGAAAGTCGACGGCCGTATCGTCGCCGCGCGCCAGGGCAACCAGCTCGGCGTAACCTTCCACCCCGAACTCGACGAAGACACCCGCCTCCACGAACTGTTCCTACAAATGTAGGCAGAACAGAAACGAGAGTGGATAATCTCCCACTTTGAGCCTGAATGCGAGCCCAAACTGGGAGATTATCCACTCTCATGCTATGTAGTCGTTGGGGACGTTCTTGAATGACTAGTCAAACAAGAACGTCCCCAACGACTAGTCATTTAAGAACGTCCCCAATGACTACAAGGAGTGTCCCAAACTGCCGGCAGAAAAGGAACGTCCCTAACTGCCGCATCCGGAGCAAGACAGCGCCGCAGGTAGAGGACGGACAGCGAGCGGGTCGCATTTGAGGCAAGGTGACGTGAAACGAGAGGGCGCTGACCTTCTGGTCGCGCCCTTGAAGTTGAACGTCAGATTGTCCAAATGCGGCCCGCGCAGCGTCGGCCCGTTACGGCGTTTGGTAAAACGCCGTAACTAAAAACGGTTACCGCGGAAGCCGCCACCGTTGCGGCCGCCACGGTCGCCGCCGCGACCGCCGCGGTCGTTACCACGGTTGCCGCCAAAGCCGCCACGGTTGCCGCCGCGGTCGCCATAGCCACCACGGTTGCCGCCAAAGCCGCCGCGACCGCCACGGTCGCCGCCACGGTCACCAAAGCCGCCGCGGCCACCGCGATCGCCACCGCGACCGCCACGGTCGCCGCCACGGCCACCGCGATCACCAAAGCCGCCACGGCCACCGCGATCGCCACCACGACCGCCACGGTCGTCACGGCCGCCGCGAGGACCGCGGTCCTCGTCCAGGCCCATGGCGACGAGCGGAGCGATAACCTTATCGAGAGCGGCCATCAGCTCGGTGGCCTCCTCGTAAGAAAGCTCAGGCAGGAGCTTCTCCTTCTTGTTGGCAAGCTCGACCAGGCCCTCAGCGGCATCCTCGGCAGCGAAGACGACGATCTTGCGCATATCGCCCTCGGCGTCGTCGATGCGGCCGACCAGATCGGCGGCCTCGGCCTCGGCCATCAGGCCATCGAGCTCACGAAGGCGCATGCCCAGCAGGTCGGACATTTCCTTCTGCTCCATCTTGGGCTTGAGGTCAAGAAGCTTGATGGCGCGCTCGATGTTCGCCATGCGCTCGGCCTTGGCC
>DBFWDM010000226.1:0-1090 GCA_048484635.1 Collinsella sp. | reverse complement strand
CCACACAAAAACGAACCCTCTTCGTAGTTGCCGTCCTTGGCGGCCTTACGCAGCGCACCGGTTCCCATAGCACCGAGCTCCTCGGCACTCGCGCCGGAACCCTCGCTCTTGGCATAGGCGTTGGTGAAGGGGCTCTTGAGGGCGCGCACTGGATGTCCCGTCGAGCGACCGGTCGCACGCGTCGAAGTGTCGTTGGCCTTCAGGACCATCTCTTTGTACTGCTCCGAGACGGTGCACTCGTCTGCGACCAGAAAGCGCGTACCCACTTGCACGCCTTCGGCGCCCAGCATAAAGGCGGCCGCCACGCCGCGGCCGTCGGCAATACCGCCGGCGGCCACAACGGGAATGTCGACCGCATCGACGACCTGCGGCACCAGTGCCATCGTCGAGGTCTCGCCAATATGGCCGCCCGATTCGGTACCCTCGGCAACAACCGCCGTGGCCCCGCGACGCGCCACGAGACGCGCCAGCGCCACCGAGGCAACGACCGGGATGACCTTGATGCCCGCCTCGTTCCACGCCTTCATGTACTTGGCGGGATTGCCGGCGCCCGTCACGACGACCGGCACTCGCTCGTCAATCACGACCTGCGCGACCTCGTCGGCAAACGGGCTCATGAGCATGACGTTGACGCCAAAGGGCTTATCCGTCTTGGCGCGCAGCTCATGAATCTGGTCGCGAAGCCAGTTGGCGTCGGCGTTCATGGCCGCGATGATGCCTAAGCCACCCGCCTCGGACACTGCGGACGCCAGCGAGGCATCGGCAATCCAGGCCATACCGCCCTGGAACACGGGCTTTTCGATGCCGAGCAGATCGCAGAGAGGAGTCTTGAGCATCTCTACTTCTCCAATGCCGCCTCGACCGTATCGGCGAACTCGCCGACCGTCTTGGGGTTCTCCTCGGTATCGAGCTGGATGCCAAACTCGTCCTCGACGGCGACGAGGATCTCGACGGTGCCCAGGCTGTCGAGACCAATCTCCTCGAGCGTGGACTCGGGCTTCATCTCGACATCGTCAAGACCGGCGGTCTCGCGGATAACGTCGCAAACGCGCTCGAAGGTCTTCTGATCTGCCATGGTAGTTCTCCTTTG
>DBFWDM010000225.1:0-2499 GCA_048484635.1 Collinsella sp. | reverse complement strand
CCTCGTGTATACTGACTTTCGCATTTAACGGAGAGTTGTCCGAGTGGCCGAAGGAGCACGATTGGAAATCGTGTAGGCGTCAAAAGCGTCTCCAGGGTTCAAATCCCTGACTCTCCGCCAGTTAATTCCAAAGCAGGCCTTCGAGCCTGCTTTGTTTTTTACCCCACGCGGAGGGGTGGCAGAGTGGTTGAATGCGGCGGTCTCGAAAACCGTTTGGCCTGTATAAGGTCACGAGGGTTCGAATCCCTCCTCCTCCGCCATTTTGGTTGAGAAAGCTCCCAAGAATGGGAGCTTTTTTTGTTTTGAGTCCCTAACAAGCAAATACGGCGGAGGGGGAGGGATTCGAACCCGCCAGGGCGCGGAGCGTAAAGAAAACGCGCCAGTGGCGCGTTTTTAGCGCAGCGCGGTCGGCGTAAGCCGACCGGATAAATTTTGAGCGCTGCTCAAAATTTGGACATCCCTCCTATTCAGCCACGCCCCCATCGCGGTCGATCCCAGCCCATATCTCAAACATGTACACCACCCTCCAAAGATGTCAAAAAATGTCGTTTTTGGAGTGTGATGTACATGTTTGCGTATGACGCGCACCGAGCATGAGTCGATTTGCTCGCATCCGGTATATTTCCCCACCTCAACGGACATAAGAGTTTGGTGTCAGCTCGAAGCGAGAGGTCCCCAATGGATACTCCTGTTCTCATTTCGCATAAAACGGCGTGGCTCATCCATCATGCACCGCGGAATCTGGTTCAAGCCGTCGCACAACGCGACTACCAGATAGGTGTGCGGGGCCTCTCTACCCAGCAACGCATCGCGCGCCTTCGGCAGGCACTTACCGACTGCGGCATTCCGTCCACCATGCTCAAGACTATCGACATCTCCGTAGTATTTGCTTTCGAGCGAATTCGCGCCAACGGTGTCACTTGCCACGTTCTCGGCCAAAACCTACCCTACGACCATATTGTCGAGCTTACGCCCGGCATCTTTATCACCGACGAAGCCTTCACCTTCGTGCTCGCTGCCGAGTGGATGGACAGGATCGAATACCTCGAGTATGGTTACGAAGTTTGCGGCGACTATCGCATGGGGCTCAATCTCTCTGACCCTTACACCGAGCAACCAGCCACCACCTCCAAGGACGAAATTGTCGAGCTACTCGATCGGCACCCTGGCAAACCCGGCGCCACACGCGCCAGACTCGCGCTCAGACACATCTACGACCACTCAGCCTCGCCCATGGAGACCGCATCGTCCATCACCCTCTCGCTCCCAACAAGCGAAGGCGGCATTGGTATCAGAGGTATCGAACTCAACAAACCGCTCGAAATCCCTCAACGTCTCTGGCATTGCATAAAAGCCCGATCGCTCAAAATCGACGCTCTTGTTACTTATCAGCGCAGAGAACTCGGCATCGAATATAAGGGCGGTTTTCACGACGAGACCGAGCGCAAGGGCGCAGATGCGGAACGAGAGGCCGTGCTCGCCCAAATGGGATATCGAATCGTTACGCTCACCTCAACGCAATTTGCCAGCCAACTCGCTTTTCACCGTGCCATGAACAATATCCGCGAAGCGCTCGGCATGCCTCGTTGCGTAGATGCCGAGTACCAGCGAAAACAAAACGAACTGCGCAAGATACTCATCCGCAACTGGAAGAGCAATCAAGCCGAAGAGTCGCCTTCTGAGTAACGGCGAACCCACTCGCCCCTCGCAAAAACATGTACATCACCCTTCAAAAACGACATTTTTTGACATTTTTGGAGGCTGACGTACATGTTTTGGACCCCTGGCATTCCAGCAACGCCACGCCCGCACTCAGTCCCGACCGCTTACCGAGGAATGGGGCCGCTGTGGCCGGCAAGCATGTACTATGTACGGGCATTGTCTAAACCCGTAACTCAAAGGACCCCATCTTGCCCGTCGTCGCCGCTATGACCATTACCTCGCATGCATCGGATGCCATGGTCGCTATTCCGTTTTGGCTCGAGATGTTCGCTGTTGTCGCTGCATCGATCTCGGGTGTGCTGGTTGCGCGCGAGCACAAGCTCGACCTGGTGGGCGCGGTCGCGCTCGCGGTGGTCTGCGGTCTGGGCGGCGGTCTTTTGCGCGACATGACGCTGCAGGTGGGCAACGTCTACATCCTCAACCAGCCGATGGCGCTGCCGCTTTCCATTGCCACGGCAGCCATCATCTATATTTTCCCGGCAATCGTCGACAAACCCGAAAAACTCATTCCCCTGCTCGACATCATCTCGGTCGGCATCTACGCCGCCACTGGAGCAGACAAGGCGCTAGTCTACGGCTTTGCGCCGGCGGTGTGCATCATGATGGGCTTTTTCACCGCGGTGGGCGGCGGCATGTTGCGCGACGGCTTTATGGGCGTGGTTCCGGGCATTTTCCAACGTACTAACTTTTATGCCATCGCCGCCATCGCCGGATCGACAAGCTATGTGTGTCTCGTTATGAGCGGCATCATGAGCAATGTCGCCGCGCTGGTCGTAT
>DBFWDM010000224.1:0-16536 GCA_048484635.1 Collinsella sp. | reverse complement strand
CCATCGACACCACCGTTACGCGCACGTCCATGCCAAAGCCGATAAAGTCGTCTTTCAGCGCCAGCGCGCATTCCAAAGCGCTCGCATCAAAGGGATTAATGACCGCCTGCTTGCCATCGCGCACGATGGTATTGGTCTTGGAGTCCATCTTGACCTCGGTGCTGCCCGGCACCGCCTTGACGCACACCACCATATGGAAATCGCTCATCTTCACGCGCCCCCTTTCTGGACGAGCTCATCCAAGAGCTTCTCCGAAAACAGGTTGCCACGGCCCAGCTGCCCGGCAGGATCGAGCTGGAGCTTGAGCCGCGCCGACTCGACCATGGCCTCGTGACCGTACATCGTCTCCAAGAAGCCCGCCTTGATCTTGCCGACGCCGTGTTCGGCGGAGACGGCGCCGCCCATGGCCGTGACCTCGGAAGCCCACTGGGCAAAGAGCTCTCCGCCGCGGCGGTAATCCTGCGCATCGCGCGGCAGAATGTTCACATGCAGATGGTTGTTACCGATGTGCCCCCAGGCGGCAGATTCAAGCCCACTTTCGGCCAACGTGCGGCGATAAAGGGCGATGACATCGGCCAAGCGTGCGTTGGGCACCGACATGTCCGAGCCCAGTTTGGTGATAGTGGGATCCGTGCGGCGACGCTCGTCGATGAGCATGTTGACGCTCTCGGGCACCGCATGGCGGAAGAATCGCTGACACTCGCGATCGACCTCGGTGCGCCCGACCCATGTCGCATCGTCGCTGCCTCCCGCAAGCTCCAGTACCCACCCCAAGTGATACAGCTCCTCAGTCGCCTGGGCTTCGTCGTCGCAGTCGAGCTCCACGTAGACACAGACCTTGGCGTCTTTGTCGAGCGCCGGCAGCGAGGCGAACGCGGTCGACTGCTCACGCTGACGACGCAGGATATCCAGGGCGCCTGCATCGAAATATTCGATGGCAGCCGCGTGGGACAGGACGGGACGCACGGAATCGGTGAAGGACACGGCCTTGTCTTCGCTGTCAAAGAAGCAGCTCACGCCCCAAACGACCGCAGGCGCCGCCTGCAGGGCAATCTCGAGCTCGGTGATGACGCCGAGTGTGCCACACGCACCGATAAACAGATCGATGGCATCCATATCGTCAGCGACGAAATAGCCCGAAGCATTTTTGGTCTTGGGCATGGTGTAGTCGGGAAGGTCGAGCTCGAGCGTGCGGCCCTGCACCGTGACGAGCGAAAGGCGACGACCCTGCGCAAAAACCTCGCCACGGTGAAGCTCGAGCAGGTCGCCATCGGCCAGCACGACATGAAGGCCCGTGACGTGAGGGCGCATGGGGCCGTAAGCGTAGCTACGGGCGCCGGAAGCGTTGCATGCCGCCATGCCGCCCAGACAGGCAGATGCCTCGGTGGGATCGGTAGGAAAGAATTGCTCGGGAGCTTCCTGGAACTCCTCGTAGGCCTCAAGCGATGCCTGGTCCCAGCCGGCAGTCGGCAGCACTTTCTTGCTCAGCTGCTTGCGCAGCTCCGAGAGCACAACGCCCGGCTCCACGCGCAGCAGAAATTGGCCTTGTTCATCGCGGCGAAGGCCCAAATAGCGATTCATACGGGAAGTATTGAGGATATGCCCGCCGTGGGGCACGGCGCCGGCGGCAAGGCCGGTTCGGGCGCCCTGAACCGTTACCGGAACACGCTCGACATGGAGCTTTTCCAAAATGGCACGGACCTCGTTTTCCGTTGTCGGAAACGAGATGCTCGAGGCCTCGCCCGATGCGCGAGATTCATCGCGGCCATACTCTTCGAACTCGTCGGTGAAGGGTTTGATGGTTGCAGACACGCGAACTCCCCCTTTAGCTAACTACAGTGTTTGCAGGGAGATGTTACCGCATCGTTTCGTCGACGTGTTCGAGACCGTCTCCATAATTGGCGTTTTTTACGTTCGTGCAATTCGGCGAGCGGCTTGATTTCCTCGGCAGACGATGCTTTTGACACATATGGCCCCGCCGTCGCCGACCGCGCGATTGTCGCTCGAAAAAAGTTGGAGTATTTTTTGCCGCCTTTTACCTGCGGAGACGCCAATCCGTCAAGCATTTGGTCAGCAATTGGTCAAGTAGCGGCTGATACGGTCGGCGTCGACAGCCAAAACCGATAGAAGTTTTGGCCCAGAAGCAGGGAGGTTCCCATGGCATATTACTGGCCCCAGTACGGCATCGCCATCGAAGTCGACGACGATCCCCATCTCCTGCCTTTCGACGAAGAGGCATTCCCCGATACGACGGTCTACCACGTTACCACCGATGTGATCTGCGACCCCGAGTCGTTCTCGGCGCTCGCCCACCACATCGCGCATATCCACGACATCGAGCTCCCTCCCGACTTCGACGAGCTCGTCTACTCGCGCCGTCTGATGCTTCACATGCTCTTTGGAGCGGACCCGTCCACCTTTGCGCGCGTCTATACCGCCAAGGATGCCGCATGAGCGCGAAGAAGCCACCCCACTTTGCAGGCCTGGGTCGTCGCAAGAAGCTCATCGTTGCCTGCTTGGCCATCGTCTGCGCCCTTGTCGCCGTAGGACTATACGCTTGGCAGTCGCAGCCCGTACCCGAGGCGGGCGCTTCGGTCACGACGGCCGAGGGCAAAACGCGTCAGGAAATCCAAGATGAGCTCGACGCCATCGTCCGCGACAACATGATGACGATTTCGGTCGCGCCGGTCGCTCAGCTGCAGGAGGACGGCAAGCTGCGCGTCAACGTGCAAAACGTCCAAGACAATAAATTTCCCCAGCGATTCCGCGTCATCCAAAACGACGAGACCATGTACGAATCCGGTGTGGTCGAGACCGGCAAGACAATCGAGACGTGCCCCGCCGGCGACATCAAAGAAGGCGAGGCGTACATCGAGATCCAGGCACTCGATGCCAAGACCCTCGACAGCCACGGCAATCCGACACGTGTCAAGGTACGGGTTGAGCAAGCCGAGAACTAGCTTTCCGGCCGACGCGGCACCGCACGCAATTCACCAGCATTCGTCCAATCATCGCGGGGACGGCCCGCGGCGAATAGAAAGGAACGACCATGGACATCACCAGGAACATGAACGGAGCCAGAGCGCTCGTCGTGGGCGCAGGGCTCGCGCTCGCGCTCGCAATGGGCGCCGCCCCGACGCCAGCTATGGCAGCCGGGCGCGTTGGAACCACGAAAGTAATGGTCAGGACCGAGATCGACAACGTTGAGTTCAAAGTTCCGACGGTTATTCCCTTCGTCGCCAAGGCCGACGGCACGCTTCAGGGTCCCTCAGAAGACGCGACCACCATCGACAATCATTCGGCCTACGGCATCCATGTCACCAACATGAAGATCGACCCCATGAACACCTGGACCATTGCCGCCGACGCCAAGGCCGGAACCGCGCAGAACTCCATCGACTTTAAGGTCGGCCCCGACGGCGCGCTCCAGAACGCCAGCGCCGCCGCGCAAGGGACGGGCCTCGATCTTTCCAAGAATGCAGCCTTCGACATGGGCTACCAGGGCATTGCCGGCGGCACGGACAAAATCAAGCTCAAGACAAGCGGAAACGTCGCCCGCGTCACGCGCGACATCTTCCGCGTAACCGGCGAAGGCGATCAGGTTGCGACGATCACCTGGACGGTCGAGCCCGGTGCGCACACGGCATAAGGCCGTCGCCCTGGCCGCCGCCGTCAGCATCCTAGCGTTTGGGCCAGCCATGGCCTTTGCCCAGCAAGAACAGGCGCAGGCCGCCACGCAAGTGACGGTCGACCTCTCGGAGCTCGACCGCGGCGACCGCGAGGAACCGTTGGCGCAGACAGGCGACAGACGATGGCTCTTGGCAGCAGGCGCCACAGCAGCAGGCGCGGGAACCGCCGGCCTCGGTCTGCACATCAAACGCAGCCAGAAACAAAACACGGACAGGCCGCACTAAATTAGCTAAGGAGACCCCATGGCATCGAAGAACCTTTTGCCCGTCGTCGCACTCTGCGGCGCGCTCGCAACCGGAACGTCTGTCGCCGCTTGGGCGACTCCCGTCATGGCAGACTCCTTACCAGTAGCCCTAAGTTCCGCACCAAATCCGTCGAGCGCCATTGCGTGCGAGCGTTTTTCGATCGCACAGGCCGTGATCTCAACCTCGGGATGCCTTCGTCGTAATACGGACGGCTCGATAGTCGTGGATATCAAGCGTTCGAACAAGGCAAACGGCTCCCAGGCGGGGTGCGCCGTCTGCACGTGGCGCTCGGTTGTGTTCGATGCAGATGGCGATCCATGCAATTTAGAGCTGCGCATCGACATCGCTTCGGTCGATGACTCGGCGAACGGAGCGAAGGTCGCCTTCGACGGTACGTTTTTTGAGAAAGGAGGCGGTATATGGCTGGGCTGCGCCGCCGCGAATGCAGACGACACGCAGCCCACCCTCTCATTCACGGCATCGTTGCGGCTGACCAAAGCCGGCACCGATGCCATCGCGGCGGGAGAAGCGTCCCTGCTGTTCTACGCCGTCAGTACCAAAGACACAGACGCTCATTTCGAGAAGCCATCCGGATCACTCAGCCTTACACGAGGGATAGAGGCAGGCCCTATTGAAATCGATGCCCGCGCGCAAAGCAGGCAACGCATTCTTGCCGACCCGGCGCTTCTCGAAATGGAGTGGAACGGATCCGGAGCCATCGGAATTCTCCCCTCCGCGTTTGACGCCAAGACGCTCCCCCCAAACGACGAACCCATCAACGCAACCATACAAGAAGAGAGCGCGGACAAAGAAGCAGGTGCGGGCGACACGCCGTCGCCGACAAACAGCGTCCCAGCTTCTTTCGAAGCGCCGAATGAGCCCGCTGCCGATCCAAACGATCCCGAGTTCGCGGACAGTCTGGGGCTTGCTGATCCTCAAGAGATCGATGAAGGTAACTGCTGCGTGCTTGCCGCGCTCGACCACACAGAGGTCATCGACGCTGCGAACATCGAAGTTGCCGCCGCCAATCAGCCCGTCCGCAAGTCGGCTATCATCGCATTTCCTGAATCCATCGAAGTCGTCTTTTTGCCATCGGGCGAGGTCGTGGCCCCAACACTGCTCACCTTGTTGGGCGCCAAGAATACTCGAAACGAAATTAAAAAGGTCACGGTTGTCGACCCTGCAACCACCGCCAAGCTGCGTCTATACGCCGTTGCTCCAGACGGAGGCAAGACCTTGGAATTCGATGGTGACACACTCCTAGCCTGGCGACGTCTGGACATTATGCAAGACGTCTCGTATCAGATCGAACTCGAAGGGTTTGATCGTGCCCGCGATGCCAATATCATCGCCGCGGCTATTGAATCCCCGCAGCGGCTTATGACACTGCGCTTTGAATACTATCCCTATGTCCCGACAACCACCTGAGGCTTAAATGCTGCACATCATTCCTAACACCACTTATATAACGTATTAGATGAGTCGCGATGTGCCTCGCATTTCGTTCTGCTACGATTGCCACGTTGGCATCAATACAGGAGGGCTCATGCCGGGCTTGGGAACAATCATCAACGTTGTGCTTTTAGTTGCGGGCGGTCTTTTGGGATTAGCGGGCGGCCGCTTCATCACACCGCGCATCCAAGACACGCTCATGAAAGCATCGGGGCTGTGCGTCCTGTTTATCGGCCTTGGCGGCACCATGCAAAAGATGCTCCTTATCGATGGGAAGGCGCTAGCGACCACCGGCACCACCATGCTCATCGTCTCATTTGCGCTCGGTTCGCTCATCGGCGAGGCCGTCAACTTGGAAGCCGCCATCGAGAACCTTGGCGAATGGCTCAAGCGCAAGACCGGCAGTGAGGGCGATAACGAGTTCACCAACGCCTTTGTCTCGACATCGCTCACGGTGTGCATCGGCGCCATGGCCATCGTGGGCTCGATTCAGGACGGTCTGCTCGGTGACTGGTCAACGCTTGCCTTGAAAGGCGCACTGGACTGCATCATCGTCTGCACCATGACGGCGTCGCTCGGACGCGGCTGCATCTTCTCGGCCCTGCCCGTAGCCGTGTTCCAGGGGACGATCACGTTGTTTGCCGGCGCGCTCTCCCCCATCATGACCACAACAGCCCTCAACAGCCTTTCGCTCGTAGGCTCCATGCTCATCTTCTGCGTCGGCGTCAACCTCATCCGTCCTCAGACCTTCCGCACGGCCAATATGCTTCCCTCCGTCGTCATCGCCGTCATCTACGCCCTCCTGTTCTAAATCTATCAACGCAGCGGTATCTCGAACATCTGTTTGATGCTGTGCTATGATATGAGGTCACCGTAGCTGCGTTCGAGAGGAGGAGCGGTGGCCGACCAGGACATCAAGATGCTCATCGAGCGCATTATGGCCGAGGCCCGAACCCATCAGTCTGCCCGCTTCTCACATGAAGTCTACGCAGACGAGCCGATTCTCAAAACCGGCCGACAGATGCAGAATTTCCTCCCCGACCAATACCGTAAAATGCGCGAGATATCGCGCTGGCAGGATGACCCCAAAGGCGGCGCAGGTCGCTGGCTTTCGGAAGCCGAGCTTTTCTACCGCCAGGGCCTGCTGATGGCCGACTTTGAGGACGACTGTCCCTACAACGGCACCTTTAAGTCGTACTTTCCCACCTACAACGCCATGAGCGACCGGCAGTTGCGCGGCTACTTTACCTGGCGTGCCCAAGTGCGCCGCGGAACCGTCGAGGAAACGTCTACGTCCTTTGCCTTTCTGTATCTCTATGAGCTGATCTGCGGCATTGGCGTAGATGACCCGCTCGACGGTTTTAACAAGATCAAGGCCTTTTGGGATGTCTATCGCGCCTTCGAGCCCGGCATTGATCGGTTTGCACGCGTGTGGTTGCAGGATTACGCCGTATTCCATGGGCTCGACCCCAAGCTGCTTCGTGACTCTAAAACCGTCATGTTCGATAACGCCCTTATCGAGCTGCGGCGCGCGGCACGAGACCTTGTACCGGCACCGGCACCGTCCGACCAGACCCCCAAACGTCGCAAAACCTCCGAGCCCACGCTCCCCCTTCCGCCCGATGAGGTGCGCGAGGAGCGACTCATGGCCGCCATCAACGCCCTCTCCACGTACAACCTAAGTAACTCGCGGCTCGACCGCAGCCACCACCGCGATCTGCGCCACGCGGCATGCGCCGTGTATGTCCGCATGGCGCGCTACTATGACACGCACCGAAAGACCGGCATCGTGGCGAGTTTATTTGGGGAGGAGACGGCCATGCCCTACACCATGTTTGCCTCGGCCGTATTCTTTGCGCCCGAGCGCCACGAGGACTGCGAATATCGCCTGGATCCTATCCATATCTACCGTTGCCAAAACGGCTTTTGGGAATGCATGCGCATCCACGGTAGTAGGCAAAAGAGCAGCAAGCTCGGTGAAATGATGCGCGCCTGCGACCAACGCCTGCGCCTGGCGCTGGACCCCGCCCATCCCCTTAAGGAAGAAAAGGTCCCCAAATATCTGGCCAAAATTATCGATGACGAGATTGTGGCATGGCTTTCGTGGGACGCCGCACACCAGCCCGTCAAGATCGATATCGATCTGAGTCAGCTGGGGCACATTCGGAGCGCCGCTGCGCAAACGCGCGAAGCGCTTTTGATCGACGAAGAGCGCGAGGACGATGTGCCCACAGAGGTCGATACGGCGGAATCCGAGCAACCGGAAGCCAAGCCTGCGACCGACGTGATGGCCGAGCCGATCGCGGCGCCTACGGAGCGCAACAAAGCCGACGAGCCAACCATTTCCACCGAACAGTTTGGCGTCGTGGCACCGCTCCTCGCACCGACGCCAGCGGTCGTATCGACTGCACCCGCTGGCACCGCAACCGAACTCGCGCCCGCCGCAGATGCCTTCCTTCGCGCGCTGCTCGAGCAAAACGCAGCGCAAGCGACATTGGCGGTAGTGCAATCGGGGCAGAGCGAGGACATGCTCGTCGACAGCATCAACGAGGCGCTCTTTGACCTGGTGGGCGACACCGTAATTGAATTTAGCGCGGCAGGGCCGCAGATTATCGAGGACTACGAAGCAGACGTGAAAGGATACCTAGACCATGAGTGATACCGCATCCGCAGCGCCCCGTGTACCCAAACGCGTCGCCGCCGTTATCCTTAACTCGCTCAAGGGCGGCGTGGTCCCGCGCATCGGCCTTCCCTATATCACCGTGGGTCGCGAGGTCGAGATTCGCGCCCTGCTCACCGATTTGAGTCTCATCGCCGATGGCGGCGCGAGCTTCCGCTTCTTAGTCGGTCGCTACGGCGCCGGCAAGAGCTTCTTGCTTCAGACCATCCGAACGCATGCCATGGGCGAGGGATTCGTCGTCGCTGATGCCGACCTGTCGCCCGAGCGCCGTCTGCAGGGCGGTCAGGGACAGGGCCTCGCCACCTACCGCGAGCTCATCCGCAATATATCGACCAAGACGCGCCCCGAGGGCGGTGCGCTCAACCTTATTTTGGATCGCTGGGTCGCCTCGTGTGCCGATGCCGATGAGTCTGCCGTCAATGCCCAACTGGCCCCGCTCGAGGAAATGGTCCACGGCTTCGACTTCTCCCGTATGCTCCGCCGCTACCGCGCGGCCGTATCCGAGGGCGACAAAGAAGCTATGAGCCGCGTGACCAAATGGATTCGCGGCGAGTACCGCACCAAGAGTGAGGCACGCGCCGAGCTGGGCTCCTCAACCATCATCAGCGATGACGACTGGTACGACTACGTCAAACTCATCGCTCGTTTTTTGGTTTGCAGCGGCTACAAGGGCATGCTGGTGCTCATCGACGAGCTCGTGAATCTGTATAAGATTCCCAACGCTATCACGCGCCAGTACAACTACGAGAAAATCCTGACCATGTACAACGACACGCTTCAGGGCAAAGCGCAGTACCTGGGCATGATTATGGGCGGCACGCCAACCTCCATCGAAGACCGCCGCCGCGGCGTGTTCTCCTACGAAGCCCTGCGCAGCCGACTCGCTCAGGGCCGCTTTGCGCGCGAGGACCTTAAGGACATGCTCGCGCCCATCATCCGCCTACAGCCACTCACCTATGAGGAACTGCTGGTGCTGATCGAAAAACTCATGCAGATCCATGCCGGCTACTTTGGCTGGACGCCCTCGCTTACCGAAAACGACTTGGTGGACTTCCTCAAGATTGAGTTTGGCCGCGTGGGAGCCGATACGCACTTAACGCCGCGTGAAGTCATTCGTGACTTTATCGAGCTGCTCGACATCCTATGCCAAAACCCCGATGCTAACGTGGCCGAGTTGCTGCAAAGCGTCGGTGGCGACGCGCTGGCGCCGGCAGCCGTAACGGACAACACCGACACCGCAAGCGAAGACCGCAACTTCGCCGAGTTCACCATCTAACCTGCCAAAAAGGGACAGGTTTATTTTGGCAGGTTTTATCTGGGCAAACGTCGAGACAGTAATGTAGCGAGCCACTGCTCACCGCGTTAAGAGATTCGTATTTGAGAGGAGGCCCCGTGAACGCCTTTGACCGATATGCTCCGTTTATCCAAGACTTCATCTACTCCCACGATTGGGAGAGTCTGCGCTCTATCCAGGTTGCAGCGGCAGACGCCATCTTTAACACGCAAGATAATGTGCTCCTGACGGCATCCACGGCTTCCGGCAAAACCGAGGCAGCCTTCTTTCCCATCCTGACCGAGTTTTGGGAGAACCCGCCCGCGAGCGTAGGCGCCCTCTACATCGGCCCCCTCAAAGCGCTCATCAATGATCAGTTCGTCCGTCTCAACGACCTCTGCGAAGAGGCCGATATCCCTGTCTGGCACTGGCATGGCGATGTCTCGCAGTCGCACAAGGCTAAGCTCATAAAAAAACCGAGCGGCATCTTGCAGATTACGCCCGAGTCACTCGAGGCGCTCTTAATCCATAAGCACATGGCGATCCCGCGCATGTTCTGCGACCTGCGCTACGTGGTCATCGACGAGGTCCATTCGCTCATGCGCGGCGACCGCGGCGGTCAGACGCTCTGCCTTATCGAGCGCCTCTCGCGCATGGCAGGCGTGCAGCCCCGCCGCATCGGCCTTTCGGCCACCATCGGTGACCCCGAGCGTACGGGTGCCTTCCTCTCGCAGGGAACAGGACGCGATTGCATCATCCCCCGCTTTGAGGAGCCGCGCCGCGTGTGGCGTATCTCCATGGAGCACTTCTACAACTCGGGTCCCCAGGCGCAACAACGAGGATTCGAGAGCACGGGTCCTCAAGAGGCCGAAGTGCTTGCGTGCGAGCGCATTGAGGCAGCGGCACCCGCGGCACTGCCCGCATCCGGACAAGACATGCGTCACAGCGGACAGCTCACACAAGAGGAGCGCCGTCAACGTCGTGAGCGGGCACGGGACAAGGCTACCTCCAGGGATCGCCGCACTTCGTCGGCCCCCGAGGGCGAAGTCGACATCCCCCGAGCACCCGAACAGGCATTACTCAACCCCACCGACACGGCGCCAGACAACGCCGACCCCGGCATGGGCTATATCTTTGAGCACACACGCGGCCGCAAGTGCCTGGTCTTTGCCAACTCGCGCGAGGAGGCAGAGGCCGTGTGCTCCATGCTGCGCAGCTACTGCGAGAGCCGGCACGAGCCCGACCGCTTTCTCATCCACCACGGCAATCTTTCAGCATCGCTGCGCGAGACGGCAGAAGAGCTCATGCGCGATGAGGAGCAGGCACAGACAACCGTCACCACATCTACACTGGAGCTCGGTATCGATATCGGCCGTCTGGAGCGTGCGTTTCAGATCGATGCACCGTTTACCGTCAGCTCCTTTTTGCAGCGAATGGGCCGCACGGGGCGCCGCGATCTTCCGCCCGAGATGTGGTTTGTCATGCGCGAGGAAGAACCCGAGCCGCGCACGATGATGCCCGAGACCATTCCGTGGAAGCTCCTGCAGGGCATCGCGCTCGTACAACTCTATCGCGAGGAAAAGTGGGTCGAGCCGCCCGAGCTCGATCGACTCCCCTACAGCCTGCTCTATCACCAGACTATGTCGACCCTCGCCAGCACCGGCGAGCTCACGCCGGCCGAACTTGCCCAGCGTGTGCTCACGCTCAGCTATTTCCACCGTATCTCGGCAGACGATTACCGTGTGCTGCTACGTCACCTCATTAAGATCGACCATATCCAGGTCACCGAAGGTGGCGGGCTCATCGTGGGTCTCGCGGGCGAGCGCGTCATCAACAACTTTAAGTTCTACGCCGTGTTCCAGGAAAACGAGGAGTTTACCGTCCGGAGCGAATCGGCCGAGCTGGGCACGATTGTTAATCCGCCCCCGCCCGGTGAGCGCATCGCCATCGCCGGACACTGCTGGATTGTCGAGGAAGTGGACTGGAAGCGCCACACTGTCTTTGCCACGCAGGTCAAGGGCCGGGTGCCGGCCTACTTTGGCGACTGCCCCGGTGACATCAATACACACGTACTCGAACGCATGCGCAAGGCGCTCAACGAGCATGCGGCATATCCGTATCTCATGGGTAACGCACGGGCCCGCTTGGCGCAGGCTCGCCATACGGCCGAGATTTCGGGTGCGGGAACCAAGCCACTCATCAACCTGGGTGGCGACACCTGGGTACTCTTCCCCTGGCTGGGCAGTTACGCCTTTTTGGCACTCGAGCGCATGCTCAAGATTAAGTGTGCCGCGGAGCTGGGCCTTCGCGGACTCGACCCATCGCGCCCGTACTTTATGCAGTTTAAGATGAAGGCCGACGAGGAGACGTTCTTTGAGGTGCTCGCCGCCGAGGCCGAGAAGGACTTCAATCCCATCGAGCTCGTCTATCCCGGCGAGGTGCCTTATTTTGATCGCTACGACGAGTACGTTCCCGAGGAGCTCGTGCGCAAAGGCTTTGCCGAAGGCGTGCTCGACATCGAAGGCATGAAGCAGCGCGTTCTCGGCTGGCGCGACCACGCCTAAGACCAGTCTTTTTGGGACGGGGAGACCTATTTGTCGTGAAGAACGGTGCCGAGGAAGTCGGTGTCGAAGGGCACGGCTTCGGCAAAGGCGTAGTTGCCGTCGCTGGCGATGAGCAGGTAGTTCTCCTCGCCGCCGAACTCCGCATCGCCACATGGGACCACCCAGGCGTGGGCGAATACCTCGAGTGCCGTGGCAGCGCAATCGCGCAGGAACGTCACATCGCTCCCCTCGCTTGCGCTCACGATATTGGCAACGTAGACGCCACCGACATTTAGGCTGCCCCGCACCAAACGCAACGCTTCAACCGTCGCCAGCTCGCGTACGGGCTCGGCACCGCCAAAGCAATCGCTCACGACCACGTCGTAGCGACGATGGCCCACACTCGTCACACCCAGATACGAGCGAGCCTCAGCAGTAATCACCCGCAAGCGGTCGCCCACCGTGCGCTCCAGCTCGTCCAGATAGAACCAACGGCGCGCCAGGCGCGTAATCTCTCCGTCATACTCGATGACGTCCATGCGCAAGCCCTCGTGCGACATCAGGGCGAATTTAGGATAGGCAAACCCGCCGCCGCCCAGCATAAGCATACGGTCGATGCCGTGACCATAAGCGTCGCGCATCGCATCCTCGGACTCAAACACGTCGTCAAACGCACGATAGTACGCAAAGACGGGCTCGGCCCAACGCTCACCGACATAGCTCGCGCTTTGGTAGACGCCGCCTTGCACCAACACGCGAATCTCATCGCCGCCCTCATCGTGCACGCGTTTCACACGCGCCAACCCATTGCGGGTTCGCGCAACCTGCAGACAGGCAGCGCGAACAGCGACGGCGGCCGCACCAAGCGCCGCGGCTCCCAGAGCAACGCCGGCAACGACGCCGGCAGAAACACTTGGCTTGTTCATCTAGAGCTCCTTTTGCAGATAGAGTCCATGGTCGTAAAAACCCAAATGGCGATAGTACTCGCGTGTGCCAATCGCGCTGATCACGTTGATGCGCGCATAGCCCGCGTCCCGAGCAATATGGCACGCACGCTCTACGAGCAAACGCCCCAATCCATGGTGCTGGGCTGCCTGGCCTTGATCTCCCACGCGCGCCGCCATGCCATACACGTGCACCTCGCGAATCATCGCCTCGTCCGGTGTCGTCGGCAACTCATCCGCATGCGCGGCAACAAAAGCACGATCGGGCAGAGACAGACGCAAAAAGCCCGCGATCTTGCCCTGCGGCGTCACCCACTGCAAAAAGCGCTCGTGCGTCACCGGCGTCTCGTACGCCACTTCCTCGTCAAGGGTCAGCTCATGCAAGTCGGCGCCCGCCGTGCTAATCTCGCGATAGCGAATCTCACGCACTGTCGCGCCTTCCCCACGAGCCGACAAGCGGTTTTCAACGAGCTGACGCAGGTTGGGCTTCTTGTTGCCCACCATGATGTCGTCGGAGCTAAAGTCGCGGATCATGCGACTGATGCGGCAGAACGCCGGCGTCACCACGATGTCGTCGGCCAACACATCGAGCAGCTCTTCCTCGGTATAGGGACGCCACTCGCCGCGCTCATAGCAGCCCACCAGACGCGAGCCCTCGATGAGCGCGCACGGGTAGACCTTGACCTCGTCGGGCATAAAGGCCCCTTCGGTCATAAAGCGCTCGTAGTCGCGCTTGTCCCCCTCGGGTGTGGCGCCCAATAAGTTGAGCATAAAATGCGCATGGATCTTAAAGCCAAAGAGGCGCGCAAGCGAAAACGCCTGCTCGATCTGAGCCACCGAAATGCGACGCTCGTTGATATCGAGCAGGTGCTGGTCGAGACTCTGGATACCCATCTGAATCTTGGTGCAGCCCAGACGACGAATGAGCGTGAGCGCCTGTGGCGTCACGGCATCGGGGCGGGTCTCGATAACGAGCCCCACCACGCGATGCTTCGCCGTCTCGTTGATGCGCTGCTGACGCTCAAGCTCCTCCATCGTTGCCGTCTGCCACTCGGCAGCCTCGCCCCATGGCGTACCGGGGCCGTACAGACGACGCACTGCGCGGTTATAGCCACCAACGACAGCATCCACACGCCCCTGCTCGTCGGCAACGCCGCTCGCAAGCTCGGCCTCGTCGGTCGCAATGCCGGCAGCCCGATAGCGCTCGCGGCGCTCTGTTACCACCGGCGGCAGGGCATCGGCGGGAGCGTCATCGAGCAGGCGCCCTGCCTCGGCACGGCTGATGCCCGGACGCGCCAACATGGGGTTTGCCGCCACACCGGCGACGGCATCGTCATTGAGCGCACGGAAAAGCTCCGACATAAACCACGTCTGATACCCTTGCGGATAGTCGCTCCAGGTACCGCCGAGCACAATGAGCTCTATCTTGTCGGTCGCATGTCCCATCTGCGAAAGCGCGGTCAGACGAGCGCTCACCTGCAGATACGGGTCAAAGCAATTTTGCTCCGCACGGGCGCACGCCGGCTCGGCGTGCAGATAGCTTTTGGGCATGCGCAGATCGTTGGGGCAAAACAGGCAATCGCCCGAGCATGGCCAGGGCTTGGTAATGACGGTAATGGTCGCCACGCCCGAGGCCGTTCGGCGCGGCTTCATACGCAGGACCTGCAGCAGTTGACGCTCCAAATCGGAATCGACATTCCACGCAGCCCACCGAACCGGCTCCTCACGTTTAACCCGCTGGTAGAACGGCAGCAGACGGCGCTTGGCCAAATCGCGTTTGTCGGCACCCTCACGGCGCGCCTCGGCATGTATCAGTTTGACGAGCGCTTTGTCGTCCACGGTCTCGCCGCGACGCAGAGCCTCGAGTATGTTCAAGATAATCTGTTCCATGTCCCCATTGTAAAGGCAAAGGCGCCGAAGCCCGTCACGGCTCCGGCGCCTCCATCAAAGAGCATGCCTATATGTACCGATCTCCGAAAACCGCATGTCACTCCGGATCAAACGACATGTCGCCCGAACCGACCTCAAAACGATACGTAGCAGACTTATCGCCGTTATCGAATTCAAGATTCAAAATGGTCTCGCCGTCGTAGCCAAGCGGAAGGAAATCGCTCTCAAAGTCGCCGCTGCCCAAGGTGAGGCTCGCCTTAAAGCCCGTCGAGTTCGGAACCGTCATCTCCACATCGCCCGAGCCCACACTCACGTCCATCGACTTCGCGGGGGCCTGGTAGAGCTCGAACGTCACATCGCCCGAACCGACCTCGGCATTCAGGGTATCGGTCACAGTGCCCGTAAACTCAACGTCTCCAGAGTCCAAAGTCAGGTTAAGGTCATGACACGCAATACCCGCGACCGTCAGGTCACCCGATCCTACATTCGCTGTAATGCCCACCATGTTATCGGCAACTTCGCGCGGCAGTTCGACGGTAACCGTGCGGTCAATGGCGCGCTCGTCATCGCAATCGAACTGGCGAATCTTGAGCGTAGAGCCCTTGATTTCGGCCAGGTTCTGGGTTGCCGCATCGAAGGCAACGGTCCCCGTTGCCACGCGACCGCTTTCAATTACGCGCACTGGCCCGCTGGAGACGTGTTTGACCTCGACCGTGCCCGACGTCACGTCCAAGTCAAGCGATGTGAACGCGTCGGCATCAAAGGTTTCGCTCGAAAGCTGCTGAGGCTGAGCGGAATAGTTACCGCCATCCAAAAGATCGTCCTCGTCAACCGCATCGTCCATACCAGAGAAGCCGGATACAACATCGTCGAGATCCCACGGGCCATCAAAATGAATCAAAGTCCGCGAAATGCCAAAGACAAGCCCGATGATGAGCACAAACGCTCCGATGCCAACGCCCAAGCGTACCTTGGATTCATGCGAAAGCTTCATCATTCATCACTCTCTTTGGCAATCGGCTCAGCGGTAGTCGCGGTAGCCACGTCAGCATCAGATTCCGCAGAAGTATCCTTCCCCTGGGCCTTGACCGCCACCGACGCCGAACCAACCTGAATATCCCCGCGCGCCCAATCGCCATCGAGCGCACGCGCCACCCAGTGATAGATGGGAATCGTAAAGAAGATCAGTGCGGCAAAGGGGCCGGCACCAAACAGGAACATCAGCAAAAAGAACAGCAGCCAGCACACGGCCCAATACGGGAACGACTGGAACGGGCCCTTCACCGGAGTCGAGCCAACTGCGCTGCCACTCGTCGCCTGCGCCGTAGCGGCATTGGCGGCCTGCGCACTCCAGCTTGCCGCTTGCGCCGCCTTGGCGGCGGCGTCACTCGCCTGTGTTGCCGCCTCGGTTGCACGTGCCGCCGCCTCATGGGTACGGACGCGATCTGCCGCCTCGGCCTCGCGCTGACGGGCACGGTCCTCGTTCTCAAACTCGATATCGTCCTCAATCTCATCGCTCGGATTGAGCAGCTCGTCCAAGCTCACACCATAGAGCTTGGCGAGCGAGATCAGGTTCTCGGTATCGGGCGAGCTCTCCGCGCGCTCCCATTTACTGACTGCTTGGCGCGACAGTCCCAGCTTTCGTGCCAGCCCTTCTTGGCTAAAGCCTTTGCTTCGGCGAAGGTCGGCGAGCCGCTGCGCAGTTTCTACATTCATGGTTCCTCCTATGTGATGCCAGCCGTGCCGCCGGACCGTTTTTGTTCTTAAGGCGCCTTGCACAGTTAAAAATCTATCCGCCACCGCCAAAAGCATGCCACCT
>DBFWDM010000223.1:0-2299 GCA_048484635.1 Collinsella sp. | reverse complement strand
GCCTGAACGTGAGCCGCGTTCTCCTTGTTGATCCAGGTCGGGAAGTAGCACTCCGTCTCATAGACCTCGCCGGTCCACGACGGACGGTCGTACATGTACATGCTCACCTTCACGTCGTCGCCGTACTTCTTCACGTTCGGGAGATTCCTTATCTCCTCGAGGCAGCTGTCCCAGGTCTCGCCCGCGGTCATGCGGCGGTCGATCGAGATGGCGCAGGAGTCCGCAACAGCGCAGCGGCTCGGGCTGGTGTAGAAGATCTGGCTCGTCGTGCAGGTGCCCCTGCCCAGGAAGCGCGCGTCCTCGTAGTGCTCGGGGTTGTACTTCGGGTCGAGCATCTTCACGAGGCCCTTTATCTCAACGCTGTCGTCCGCGGGGTTCTCGTTGAGGGCGCGGACGTCCTGGAGAATGTCCGCCATCTTGTATATGGCGTTGTCGCCGCGCTCGGGGGCGGAGCCGTGGCAGGACACGCCCTTGACGTCCACGCGGATCTCCATGCGGCCCCTGTGGCCACGGTAGATGCCGCCGTCCGTCGGCTCGGTGCTTATGACGAACTCGGGGACTATCTTGTCCTTGTTGTAGATGTACTGCCAGCACATGCCGTCGCAGTCCTCTTCCTGCACGGAGCCGACGACCATGATCTTGTAGCCCGCGGGGATGAGGCCGAGGTCCTTCATGATCTTCGCGCCGTACACTGCGGAGGC
This sequence comes from Collinsella sp., assembly GCA_048484635.1. GTDB lineage: Bacteria > Actinomycetota > Coriobacteriia > Coriobacteriales > Coriobacteriaceae > Collinsella. The sequence goes on along the minus strand of DBFWDM010000223.1, from coordinate 1,598 downwards.
CATGCCGCCCTCCTGGTCCGAGCCGCCGCGGCCGTAGATGACCTCGTCGTCCTCATAGCCCTCGTAGGGGTCGTGGGTCCAGTTCGCGATGTTGCCGATGCCGACGGTGTCGATGTGGGAGTCGATGGCGATGATCTTCTCGCCCTCGCCCATCCAGCCGATGACGTTGCCGAGGCCGTCCACCTCGACCTTGTCGTAGCCGAGCTTTTCCATCTCGGCCTTGATGCAGGCCACTACTTCTTTTTCCTCACAGCTCTCGCTCGGGTGGGAGATCATCGCGCGAAGGAAGCGGGTCATGTCCGCCTTGTAGCCTTCGGCAGCCGCCTTGATTTTCTCGAAGTCCATTTTGCGCATCCTCCTATGTTATTGTTGTTTTGCTCTTATTTAAATTACACCTGCTTGCCGCCCCAGACGATGGCGCGGTAGTTCTCCGGGTCGGTGTCCCCCTCGGTGCTGAACATCAGGACCACGCTGTTCTCGTCCAGGCCTATTGCTTCCTTAAGCTCCTTGTACTCCGGGTCCGTCATGAGCGTCGCCACAAGGCCCATGCCAACGGCGCCGGACTCGCCCGAGACCACCTGCGGGTCGCCCTTCACCGGAGCGCCCAGCATCCTCATGCCCTTCGCAGCAACCCAGTCCGGGCAGGAGACGAAAAAGCTCGTGTGGTTCTTCAGTATGTCGAAGCCGATCGTGTTCGGCTCGCCGCAGGCAAGGCCCGCCATGATCGTCTGCAGATCGCCCGTAGCAAACTTGATGCTGCCGTCGCCGGCCGCTGCGCTCCTGTACAGGCAGTCCGCGACCTGGGCTTCCATGACCACCGTCGTCGGGCAGTTGTCCGGGTACAGGTTCGCGAAGTAGCCCTGGATGGCTCCCGCCAGGCTGCCCACGCCCGCCTGCACGAAGATGTGCGTCGGCCGCTCGCCCAGCTGCTCGGACGCCTCAGAGGCCATCGTGCCGTAGCCTTCCATTATCCAGGCCGGGATCTTCTCATAGCCGTCCCAGGCCGTGTCCTGAACCATGACGCCGTGCTCTGTGCTCTCCGCCAGCGCGTTCGCCCGGCGCACGCACTCGTCGTAGTTCACTTCCTCGATAGTGACCTTCGCGCCTTCCTTCGCGATGTTGTCGAAGCGGGTCTTCGTGCTCCCCTTCGGCATCAGCACTACGGCCTTCTGGCCCAGCTTGTTCGCCGCCCAGGCCACGCCGCGTCCGTGGTTGCCGTCCGTCGCCGTGAAGAACGTCGCCTGGCCGAACTCCTCGCGCAGTTTCTCGCTCGTCAGGTAGGCGTAGTCGCACTCCGACACGTCCTTGCCTACCGCCTCCGCTATGTAGTTCGCCATCGCAAAAGAGCCGCCCAGTACCTTGAACGCGTTCAGACCAAACCTGTAGCTCTCGTCCTTCACGAACAGCTTCTTAAGCCCCAGCTCCTTCGCCATCCCGTCCAGCTTCGCCAGCGGCGTCTCCGCGTACTGCGGGAAGCTCTTGTGGAACGCTCGAGCCTTCTTCACATTCTCGAGACTCATCACCGGCAAACTCAGGTCCCCAGTCTTCGGCATCCTGTTCGCTACCCACTTGATCTTCTCCATTGCTCAGCGACCTCC
>DBFWDM010000222.1:0-4542 GCA_048484635.1 Collinsella sp. | reverse complement strand
TTTGGTTTCCGCGTTGGCTTCTTGGGCCTGCTGCATATGGAGGTCGTCAAGGAGCGCCTGGAGCGCGAGTTCAACCTGGACCTGATTGCCACGAGCCCTTCGGTGGACTATCACGTCTACAAGACCGACGGCGAGATGATTGATGTTCGCAGCCCGCAGGATCTGCCCGAGGCTACGCGCATCGAGCGCATCGAGGAGCCCTACCTCAAGGCCAAGATTATCTGTCCGCCCGAGTATACGGGTGCCGTCATGCAGCTCGCTATCGAGCATCGCGGCATTACAACCGACATGATCCATCTCACGAGCAAATCGGTCGAGATGCGTTTCGACATGCCGCTTGCCGAGCTCATTCTGGACTTTTTTGACCAGCTCAAGAGCCGCACCAAGGGTTACGCCTCGCTCGACTACGAGTTCAACGAATATCGCCCCTCCGAGCTCGTCAAGCTCGACATCTTGCTTTCGGGCGACGAGGTGGACGCGCTGTCGTTTATCGTGCACAAGGATAAGGCTTATGGCCTGGCCCGCGGTCTGTGCGACAAGCTCAAGGAAATCATTCCGCGCCAGCTGTTCGAGGTGCCTATCCAGGGCGCCATCGGCAACAAGATCATTGCCCGCTCTACCGTCAAAGCGCGCCGCAAGGACGTGCTGGCCAAGTGTTATGGCGGCGATATCTCGCGAAAGCGCAAGCTGCTCGAGAAGCAGAAAGAGGGCAAAAAGCGCATGAAGGCCATCGGCTCGGTCGAGGTTCCGCAGGAGGCCTTTATGGCGATTCTCAAGGTGGACGAGTAGGTCCATGGCACTTTCTGAATACAGCAAGCGGTTGCTTGGCGCCTATGCCGAGCAGCCGTTCCTTATGGCTCCCATGGCGGGCGTGACCGATCCCGCCTATCGCATCATGTGCCGCCGTCGCGGTGCCCATCTTGCCTATAGCGAGATGGTGAGCGTGGCGGGCCTTGCCTATGCCAGCAATAAGACGTGGCGCCTGGTACTGCCGGCCGATGAGGAGCAGCAGATCTGCGTGCAGCTCTTTGGCTCCAAGCCCGATCAGTTTGCGAGCGCTGTTGCTGCCGTCGAGGAGCGTGTGGGCGATCGCCTGTCGCTGATCGATATCAACATGGCCTGCCCGGCTCGCAAGGTCGTCACCAAGGGCGAGGGCTCGGCGCTTATGCGCACTCCCGATCTGGCCGAGCAGATCGTCGAGGCGGCGGTGGGCGCGGCGCATGTGCCCGTGACCGTAAAAATCCGTAAGGGCTTTTACGCCGAAGACCGCAACGCCGCGACGTTTGCCCAGATGCTTGAGGGAGCAGGGGCCACCGCGGTGGCGGTACATGGTCGCTGCGCCACGCAGCTCTATACGGGCCAGGCCGATTGGTCGGTCGTCGATGAGGTGGCCGACGCCGTCGAGATTCCCGTTATCGGTTCGGGCGATGTGTTCTCGGCAGAGGACGCTGCTGAGCATCTGCAAAGCTCGGGTGCCAGCGCGGTGTTTATCGCGCGCGGCATCTACGGCAATCCATGGGTGTTCGGCGATGCCCGAGCCCTTGCACTCGATGGCACGCCGGTTCCTTCTCGCTCCTCGGTTGAGCGCCTGGATGCCCTGCGCGAGCACCTGACGCTCACGCACGAGCTGTTGCCGCTCATGTCGCGTGCCCGCACGTACGCAAGCTGGTATCTAAAGGGCATGCCCCATGCTGCCGCCTGGCGCGCTCAGGTGGTGCGTTGCTCCACATACGAGGAGTTCATGGCACTGGTCGATGATATCGAGCACGATGTGGTGGCCTGTGAGGCCGCACTTGCCGCCGGCGAGTCGGTGCCCGCTCATCCGTTGGAGGCCTAACGGTGGCCGTTACCGCGCTGTACGTGCATGTGCCGTTTTGCGCCCAAAAATGCCGGTACTGTGACTTTGACTCACGCAGTTTTGCTCCGTGCAACATGAGCGTTGCGCTCGATACCTATTTTGAGCAGTTGTATGCGCGCCTCGATGCTTTTGGCAAGGCTGGGGCCCTTGACCATATCCGCACCGTCTATGTTGGCGGCGGCACGCCGTCGCTGGCGGGGGAGCGTTTGGTAGAATTTGCCCGGCGTATCTCTGCGTGGTGCAAGCCTGTTGAGTTTACCTGCGAGGCCAATCCCGAATCGCTGACCGCAGAGCTTGCCACTGCGCTTGCCGGGGTGGGTGTCACGCGCGTCTCTCTGGGCGTGCAAACGCTCGATAACGCCGAACTTACCGCCATCGGCCGCATTCACGATGCCGATCGGGCGCTCGCTGCCATCACGACGGTCAAGGACGCTGGGCTTGTCGTGTCGTGCGACCTGATGTGCGGCCTTCCCGGGCAGACCGACCTAAGCTGGCAGCGCACACTCGATGGCGTGTTGGCGGCGCCGCATCATGTGTCGGTGTACCCGCTCACGCTCGAGGAGGGCACGCCGCTCTATCGCATGGCGTGTCGCGACGAGTCGCTCGAGCCCGACGAGGATTTTCAGGCTGCATGCATGGATGCGGCGCGTGAGCGCCTGAGTGCGGCCGGCTATCACCCGTATGAGGTGGCAAGCTACGCGCTCGACGGCCATGAGTGCGCCCACAACATTGCCTATTGGACCGGACAGGGCTATCTGGGTTTGGGCCGCTCTGCCGCCGGTATGCTCGACGCCGAGGATTTCGATCGCTTGGCCGGGCTGTTTCCCGACGTGCTTGCTCGCGGCGATGCGTATCGCGTGCGCTTGGTGCAACGCGACGATGCCGCGACGACGTTTGATGCCGAGTATCTGTCGCAGCGCGAGGCGGCGGCCGAGGATTTGATGCTTGCCTGTCGCATGACGCGTGGCATTGGGCCCGATCTGTTGGTTCGCTCGGCAAGCGTGATCGCTGCAGATGAGTTGGCGGCGGCCTGCGACCGTGCGGTCGAGTTGGGCCTTGCCACCTGGGTGCCCGATCATATTGAAGGACATGCGGGGCGCGTCACCTCGAAAGACGTTATCGCAGGTCGCGTCCGTGCTCGTTTAGCGCCCACTCACTTGGGCTGGCTCGATGGAAATGTGCTGTTCGAGCTGTTTTGGGGTCTAGCCTAGGCCGCTCGGGTAGAATTACCGCAATATATACGCTGCTGTGAGCAGGAGGTTGCCGCGCATGGCGACGATGAACGAAAAAGATTACTACGAGATTTTGGGTGTCTCCAAGGACGCCACCTCGCGTGATATACAGAAAGCCTTCCAGCAAAAGGCCCGCAAGCTCCATCCGGACGTCAACAAAGAACCGGATGCCGAGGAAAAGTTCAAAGAGGTTTCCGAGGCCTATGCTGTGCTTTCGGACGAGCAGAAGCGTGCGCGCTACGACGCCATGCGCTCGGGCAATCCCTTTGCCGGCGCTCCCACGGCTTCGCCCTATGGCGGCGGTTACGCCGGCAGCGCGGGCTACGGCAATCCCTTTGAGGGCGGCTTTCCCTTTGGTGGCGCCTGGGGTCAGCCGCGTCGCGGGCAGGCTGCCTATAATCCCGAGAACGGCGCCAACGTGGTCGTCGATATTAAGCTCGACGCCAAGGAGGCCAAGGGCGGTGCCCGCAAGACCGTCCGCTATACGCGCTTCGATACCTGTGGTCACTGCGGCGGTTCGGGCTCTGTTTCGTCCGAGCATGCACATACCTGTCCGAGCTGCGGCGGTCGCGGCCACATCGATGTCGACCTGTCCTTTCTGTTTGGTGCCGGCACGTTCCAGTCTGTCTGCCCTGAGTGCGGTGGCTCCGGTAAGGTCGTCGCCGACCCCTGTCCCGATTGCGGCGGCAGCGGGCGAACCCGTGTGACCTCCGAGCAGACGATTGAGTTTCCCGCCGGCACGCACGATGGCGACGAGGTCCGTATTGGCGGCATGGGTCACGCCGGCACCAACGGCGCCTCTGGCGGTGATCTGGTCGGTCGGGCCCATGTTGAGGCCGAGCGCCTGGAAGGCAAGGCCCGTACCGGTTTTTACCTGATGGGCATCGTGGCGCCGTTTTTGGTGCTATCGGCCATCTCGGGCGTGTTCTCGGCCTTTGCCGTGATGTGCTTTATTCCGTTTGCCATGGGCCTGTTCATGGTGCTCTCGGACGGCGTGCTGCACCGCAGCCTGCTGTGGTGGAAGCGCGGCGCGATGCAGTTTGCCAACGGTTTTGCCAACGGATTTATGTTTGCGCTCGTGTCGGTTTGGTTTGCGAGCTGCTCGCAACGTGCCATGCTTTCGCCCTACGCAATGCAATAACATCAAACCCTCTGTTTGCGGCCGGCCCAGCTTGGGTATAGGACGCACTGTGACAATAATGAAAGTCGGAAGGATTCGGTCGTGTCGGAAAATAGGGATTACTACGAGGTGCTTGGCGTCGACAAGGATGCCGACGCGCGGACGATTAAGCGCGCGTTTCTAAAGAAGGCCCGTACCGTACACCCGGACGTTTCGGACGACCCCGAGGCCGAGGCTAAGTTCAAAGAGCTCAACGAGGCATATTCCGTTCTTTCCGATGAGCAGAAGCGTGCTAACTACGACCGTTACGGCACTGCCGACGGCCCCGGTGG
>DBFWDM010000221.1:0-4723 GCA_048484635.1 Collinsella sp. | reverse complement strand
TCGTTCGCTTGTCGGTCGAAGCGTAAGCCCCGGCGTTGGTGGAAATGGTGAAAATGCGTTGGCGTGATCGGGGAAATTGCGTTGGCGGAATCGGCTAAAGTGCGATGGCGAAATTGGTTGTTTTTACAGTAGCGCTAACACGCCCTGGGTGGCGTCGGTGTCCGCCAGGGCCGGCGAGGTCTTCGAGCAGGCCGAGGACTCCGCGCTGGCGTTCACGGCCTTCCCCAGGGCGCACTGGGCCAAGCTCCGCACCAACAACGTCCAGGAGCGCGCCAACCGCGAGATCAAGCGCCGCTACAGGGTCGTGCAGTCCTTCCCCTCGAGGGGGTCGATGCTGCGCCTGACGTGCGCGAGCCTCATGGAGACCGAGGGGCAGTGGTCCCAGCAGCGCGTGTTCTCCGAGGCCTCGGCCGCCGAGGGCTTCGCCGGGCCCGCGGACAGGCCGGCCCCGACAGAGGGGAGGCGCCGCGCGCTCGGGCGGCGCGCCAGGGAGATAGTGGACGAGATAGTCGAGAAGCGCGGTCTCAAGAAGGAGTAACATCGGGACTTGCAGCGACGGACCTCAGGACACTCTTACACCACGTCTGCGCGCGCGACCGTAGCAGTACTCATATTTGCTATATTTTGGCCAGAGCATATATCCAACCCTCTGTTTCAGAGCATTGTTAGGCGGGTTTAAGCCCAAAACACGCCCGCAGCGTGTTAAGCAGCGCCTCTTGCTTTTTCCTGCGGGCATCGACACGATTCCGGTACCGCTTTCGCATACGCTGGTGCATGCGCCATGCGAGCGCCTCCATTGCTTCCATGTCGCAGAGCATTTCGTTGTTGACCGTCGCGACCTCGATTCCCATAGTAATCAAGCCCGTGTTGCGTTTTTCATCATGGACACGTCCTCTTCGAGAGGAATGACCCAGCTCACCGTTGTATTCCAGGTCAAACCGGGCTGTTTCCTGGTACGCATCGCAAACTGCATGCGGCATCCCCGAGATTGCCTGCGCGCGGTCATCGAACTCGATCTTGTAGTCGGTCTTAAAGGGACCGCAGGCAAATCCGCCATAGGAAAACGGAAGCGAAAACATGGCAAGCATGATGCACTCCATGGGTGAGCGCAGGTTTTCTGACAGGTAGGGACACAGGCGTAGCAGTTGTTTGGCCGCACTCCCCTTGCATGCCGCAAGGTAATCTGCCAGGCGATCGGGCGTCAGCACCGGCTCGACTTCAAAGTAGCCCACGTCTGCCGGTTGGTCCTTGTCCTTTGCAAGTCTATTCGCAACAGGTGAGGTGTAGGGAGGCAGATACTTCCCGCGATCACTCAGTGAAATCTTGGAACACAGTTCCTGGGCCAGGGCAAACGCCTGGATACAGCCGACCTCGCGGGCGACGGCAACACAAAGGGCCTCGGGAGATAGGCTGCACACCCCCGATTCCACCTCTAGAATCGCGCCGGCAGGCAACCCGGAACACACGGACCAGTCCACGCCAGGCATGCGGCGGCGCTGCGTCGCAGATCCCACCAGCAAGCAAAGATCTTCTTGCACCTCGCCGCTTTTGGCTCCAATTCGCACCAGGTCGGGAAGATAGATATCCTCGGTCGAAGGCGATGACGTACACAGCACGCGGCGCTCTTCATCGGGATTGAGGTCCTTCCAGCCGATGTAGCCCATCTGCCGGCGCTCGGCTCGAATCATGCGCAACGCCGAGGCGCCCGTCAGGATCACGGAAGCCGCTAGCTGCTCTTTTGTCGGTTTGTTGCACTGCCTGATTGTTACCGCCACACGAATCACCCCTACCAAACGCGTGCGATAGCAAGGCCATCAACGGCCGCGGCACCGGCGCGCTTGAGTTCCGCCGAAGCCGCCGCCATCGTCGCACCCGTGGTGATAACGTCGTCGATAAGCAGCAGGCGGCGGCCCCGCACGTCCTCAACGGTCTCGTACATGCCTCGGGCGCGTTCACGGCGTTCTTCACGACCGAGTTCACGTTGGTCGCCATGGCCGTACTTAACGAGGGCGTCGAGCAGCGGAACACCCGACAGCTCGCAAAATGGGCGCGCGATGGCTTCCATATGATCGAAGCCGCGTCGCCGAAACGCCGCCGCCGTCGCGGGCACAAACACCACTGCATCGGCGCCGGACAACACACCGCCTAAGCGTTCGGGTGCCGCGACCTGGGCATGTAAGGCGGTGTCGTATAGCAGCTCTGCCAGATACGGCGCCAGGCGTCGCTCGCCCGCGTCTTTGTACGCTTTAATGATCCGCGGCAGCGGGTGCGTGTAAACGGCACATGCCAGGCACCGGTCGAGCGCTTCGGCCATCGCCGAAGACGCACCCTCGACCGAGCACTCGGTGCACAGCAAGTCTCCAAACGGGGCTCCGCATCGGGTGCAGCTATAACGTGGGTCAATGAGCGCGAGCGCGGCCAGGCAGTCTTGGCAAATAAGCGCGCCGGCGCGCTCGCAGCCAGCACATCGCGTGGGCGACAACGCCTCAAGCACCTCGTGCGCCGCCCGCTCGGCAAACGGTAGCAATTCATCCGCAAACGGTAGGATGCCAGCACCTTGCAGGCATCCCAACACATCCAAATGTCTCTTCACGACACAACCCTCCCTACGCTCGGTCGCAGGGAGGGTCGTTGATTCAGCGTCATGGTACCCCGGCGCGTTTGGGGTCAGGCAGGTTAAATCCGTTTGCGGGCGCTATTCGCCGGTAGGCGGTTGCGGTGCGGACGAGTTTTGGGTCGAGCCCTCGCCACCATCTTGACGCGGCTTGCGGGAACGACGACGGCGACGGCGCTTCTGGCCCTGGTCGGCCGAACCCTCGCCACCACGATCTTCGCGCGACTCGCGTTCGTCGCGAGCAGCGCCGCGCGCGGCCTTGGCAGCCGCCCCTCCGCCATCTCCAGGGCGACGGCGCGTGACCTTGACCTCGCCATCCGAGACCTGATCGGCCACGGAGGGCACTGAGGGCTTCTGTTGCGCGCCCGAGGAATGGCGACGGCGCGGACGCGGCACGCGCTCCTCCTCGCCACGTGACTTGCCGCCCTTGTCGGCAGGCGCGTCGGAGGCCGAGGTGCCCTTGAAAGCGGCACCAGCCTCGCGAGCAGCTGCGGCGCGGAAGGCGTCCTCGCGCTCCTCGCTCGACAGATGACGGCGGCGGCGACGTGTGGGGTTCATGCCGCCGCCGCGATTCTGCTGCTGGGGCTGCTGAACCTCGCGCTCGCGAGAGGCGTGCTTGCCCGCGGCTGCAACCTCGGTAGCATCGCCCGAGCCCGCGCGCTTGCGGCGGCGACGGCCATCGGCCGCCCCCTCGGCCTCGGGCGCCTCGGCCTTACCGCGGCCCTTTCCGCGGCCACGGCCCTCGCCCTGACCCTGACCGGCGCGAGCATCGGATTCAGCATCGCGACGACGGCGCTTGGGCATCGACGTGCCGGCCAGACGGTCGGCACTCGACAGGCCATCGCCCACATCGACGCCGTTTTCGCGATCGAGCTCCATGAGCGCCAGACGCATCTCGGGCGACTCGATGCGCTCGAGCACGTCGCGCGTCACGCAGTCGGGGCGGCAATTGCAGCCCTGCTCGGCAGCCTTCTTCTTGCAGCCCTCCGAGCAAGTCATATCGGCCAGGTTGACCTTAAAGACCTTGCCGTTCTCCAAGCGCAGCACCAGCTGTTCACGCGGCGTGTCATACTCCTGGATACGCGCCTTGCCAAGCGGCGTATCGATGAGCGTCTTCTTTTTGGGCGCACGGCTCTTAAAGTCCTTGTACGCCTCGAACTCATAGCGCAGGCAGCACATCAGGCGGCCGCACACGCCGCTAATCTTGGAGGAATTGAGCGGCAGGTCTTGCTCTTTTGCCATGCGAATCGAGACGGGTTCAAACTGTCCGCCAAAGCGCGTGCAGCAGAGCTCCTGCCCGCATTGGGCGTAGCCACCCACCAGGCGGGTCTCGTCGCGCACGCCGATCTGGCGCATGTCGACGCGAATGTGCAGCGTCGAGGACAGATCCTTGACGAGCTGGCGAAAATCGACGCGCTCCTCGGCCGCAAAGTAGAACACGGCCTTCTCGCCGCCAAACAGGTACTCGACGCCGACCGGCTTCATCTCGAGGTCGAGCTCCTTGACCAGGCGGCGGAAGTCGACCATCGCCTCGTCGCCTTGGATGGCCAGGTCGTCGGCAAGCTGCAGGTCGATGTCGCTCGCCACGCGCAGCACGGGCTTGAGCGGCTGACCGATCTCGTCTTGCGGCACCTCAAAGGGATCGGCCGTGACCAGGCCGATCTCGGTTCCGCGCTCGGTGGAGCAAATGGCATAATCGGCCTCGAGGATATCCAAATCCTGCGGATCGAACCACAGGTCGCGCGAGGCGTAGGTAAACTTAACGGGTACGACTAACGGCATTTCAGTGCCTTCCTGATATCGAACAGCATGACCTCGATGGCCAGCTGGGGAGTAACGTTTCTGGCGATGTTGCGCTCGGCGGTCGCGACTGCCTCGAGCGCCCGGGTGGCACCCGCAACATTGGTCGCGGCGGCAAGCCGACCGATCGTGTCGCGCACGTCTTCGTTCACCACGTCGGCTACCTCGTCCTGAAGCGTCAGCAGCACGTCGCGCATGAGCGTCCGCGCGCTCGCCAGCGCTTCCATGATACCCGAACGCTCGCGCGCGTTGAGTTCGCGCTTGTTGCGGTCCTCAAGCTGCTTCAATGCTCCACGCGACAGGTAGTCG
>DBFWDM010000220.1:0-6680 GCA_048484635.1 Collinsella sp. | reverse complement strand
CTTCCGCTCAAGGTCCAGACGATTGTGAGCTATGTGGGCATCGCGCTCTTTGTGCTGCTGTTTGTCTATATGCTTCGTTCCGACATCCTTCGATTTATTCTGTAGGGGAGTGTTTGGATTGTCTTTATCCCATCCTTTGCCGCGCGAACTGACGCGCCCCGTGCATGTGAGCGGCGTACAGATCGGTGGCGGCGCACCGGTGGTGGTCCAATCCATGACCTGCACCGATACCGCTGATGCCCAGGCAACGCTTGCGCAAGTGTGCGCGTTGGCGCAGGCTGGCTGCGATATCGTGCGCGTGAGCGTGCCCACCGAGGCCGCGCTTGAGGGTTTCCGCACCATCTGTGCCGAGTCTCCGGTGCCGATCGTCGCCGATATCCACTTTAACCATAAGCTTGCCATTGGTGCCGTCGAGGCTGGTGCCGCCAAACTGCGCATTAATCCCGGCAATATCGGTGATTGGGCCAAGGTCGATTCCGTTATCGATGCCGCCGGCGCTGCGGGTTGTGCGATTCGTATTGGCGTGAACGCGGGCTCGCTTGAGCAGGATATCGCCGAGCGCGACGACCTTACGCAGCCCGAAAAGCTCGTGATGTCGAGCGAGCGTTTCGTCAAGCACTTTGAGGACCGCGGATTTACGAACATTGTGCTTTCGGCTAAGGCCCATAGCGTGCAAACGACGCTCGATACCTATCGAGCCCTGTCGCGTGAGATTCCTCACGTTCCGCTTCACTTGGGCGTAACCGAGGCGGGTACCAAGCTTCAGGGCACCATTAAGAGCTCGGTGGGCCTTGGTATTCTGCTGTCTGAGGGTATCGGTGACACCATGCGCGTCTCTCTCACGGCCGATCCGGTTGAGGAGCCGCCGGTTGCCTGGGGTATTCTGCAGTCGCTGGGCCTGCGTCGCCGTGGCCCCGAGATTGTCTCGTGCCCCACGTGCGCCCGCTGCCAGGTTAACCTCATTCCCATCGCCGAGGAGGTCACCGAGCGGCTTAAGAACTACTCCGCGCCGCTTTCTATCGCTGTGATGGGATGTGCCGTTAATGGCCCCGGTGAGGCTTCTGATGCCGACCTGGGCGTTGCTTGCGGACGTGGTCAGGCCTTGCTCTTTTCGCATGGCCAGATCATTGGTAAAGTAGCTGAGGACCAAATTGTCGACGCGCTTATGGCAGAGGTCGACAAACTTATTGAGGAGAAATAAATGACCCGAGCAATGTATATGTCTAAGCTCTATGCGCCGACGCTTAAAGAGGATCCGGCGGACGCTGAGCTCGCCAGCCACCGCCTGCTGCTCCGTGCCGGAATGATCCGCAAGGAGGCCGCCGGTCTGTATTCCTACCTGCCGCTCGCATGGCGCTCGATTCGCAAGATCGAGAACATCGTGCGCGACGAGATGGATGCCGCCGGCGCCCAGGAGCTCATGATGCCCATTATGGTCGACGCTGAGCTATGGCGCGAGTCCGGCCGCATCGACGCCTATGGCAAGGAACTCGTGCGCTTTGATGACCGCCACGGCCGCGAGTTCGTGCTGGGCCCCACCCACGAGGAGACTGTCACCGCCCTGGTGCGCAATGAACTGCGCTCCTATAAGCAGCTTCCCGTCAACCTCTACCACATCCAGGACAAGTTCCGTGACGAGTTCCGTCCCCGCTTTGGCCTGATGCGCGGCCGCGAGTTCATCATGAAGGATGCCTACAGCTTCTCCGCCACGCAGGAGAGCCTGCAGGAGGAGTACGACAAGATGAAGCAGGCCTATGCCAACATTTGCGAGCGCTGCTACATCAAGGCCCTGCCTGTTGTCGCTGACTCCGGCGAGATCGGTGGCGATACCTCCGTCGAGTACATGGCTTTGGCCGACGCCGGCGAGGCTTCGCTCGTCTACTGCGACGATTGCGGTTTTGCTGCCGACGATGAGGCCGCAAGCACCAAGGTCGTTGTGACCGAGGGTCCTGGCGACGGTACACTCACCAAGGTCGAGACTCCGGGCATGGGCACCATCGAGGCCGTTGCAAAGTTCTTCGGCTTCCCCGAGAACGGCACGCGCAAGTCCTTGGCTCTCATCGATGCCGAGGGCAAGCCAGTCGTGGCCATTGTTCCGGGCGATCATGAGCTCAATGACTGCAAGGCCGAGCATGTCTTTGGCAAGGGTTATCGCATGATGACCGATGAGGAGCTCCAGACCTACGGTCTGCACAAGGGCTTTATCGGACCGGTTAACCTGCCCGAGGGCATTCGTCTGGTCTGCGACGAGAGCCTGCGCGAGTCCAAGCAGTGGGTCTGTGGCGCCAACGAGGTCGATTATCACTTTACCGGTGCCTGCCCCGAGCGCGACTTTACCGTCGACGAGTGGGCCGACCTGGTCACCGTTGTTGCCGGCGATCCCTGCCCGCACTGCGGCAAGCCGCTCTCTGCCGCTCGCGGCATCGAGGTCTCCCAGGTCTTCCAGCTGGGCACCAAGTACTCCGAGGCCATGGGTGCCACCTTTATGGACGAGGACGGCAAGGAGAAGCCGCTTATCATGGGTTGCTACGGCGTGGGCGTGTCTCGCTCGCTCGCTGCCGTCGTGGAGCAGCACAACGACGAGCACGGTATCGTCTGGCCGGTCTCCGTTGCCCCGTATGAGGTTGCGGTGATTCCGCTCGACCCCAAGAAGGAGGAGTGCGCTACCGTCTGCGAGCAGATCGTCGATGGCCTGTGCGCCGAGGGTATCGAGGTCGTCGTCGACGATCGCGATGAGCGTCCTGGCTTTAAGTTTGCCGACAACGACCTTATGGGCTTCCCGTATCAGGTGGTGCTCGGCAAGCGTGGCCTTAAGAACGGCACCGTCGAGCTCAAGGACCGTGCCACGGGCGAGCGCGAGGACGTGGCGATCGACGAGGTCGTCGCCAAGGTTGCCAAGCTTGTGAAGGCGGCCCGCCGTTAATCGACGTTTCTGCTATTAGATGTAATTGCGGGACTGCTCCGTATCTCTCTTAGGATGGGATGCGGAGCAGTCTATTTTGTTGCGTGAATAAACTCGATGGGTAAAGGAAAACCCCACAGTCCATATGAGCTGCGGGGTTTTCTTGTGCCTCCGATGCGAAATAAATCGCTCAGATATTACTGATAATCGACGACGTCGATCCAGTTCTTCAGGAACTCATCGTTCACGTTGCGCTTACGAGCGAGCTCGGAAGCGGCGACGATGCTCGTCCACTGACGCACGACCTGCATGGGCATGTCGGCGCGGTCGCAGTAGAGCTCCAGGTAGGCCTCAGCCTGATCCTTGCTGTTGAGGGCGAAGAGCAGGTAGGTGGTGGCAACGTCGGCAGCAGGGGAGCCCTGGGTGGCGTGTGCCCAGTCGCACACATAGAGCTGGCCGTCGTCGCCGACGATGACGTTGGAGGGGTTGAAGTCGCCGTGGCAGACCTTGAACTCCTTGGTCATGCCGTCCAGACGCTCCTGAAGGTTGTAGCGCGTGGTGGCATTGAGCTGATCGAGGCTGTCGATCATGCGGGCGAACTTGTCGCGCTGACGGTTGAGCAGCGGGGAGGTGTAGCCGTGGATCTCGATCTGGAGGTCGACGAACATCTCGAGATACTCACCAAAGCGCTGGGGCTCGGCAGTCATCTTCTCGGCAAGGGTGGTGCCCGGAACCTTCTCGGTCACGAGCGCCCAGCCGTTGGCGTTCTCGAGCTGGGAAACCTCGAGAGCCTTGGGGCTGCGGATGCCGCACTCATTGATGCGGGCAAGATTCAAAGCCTCGTTGAACACGTCGGAGACAGGCTTGGTCTCGTTAAAGACCTTGACGATCTTGTCGCCCAGGTCGTAAACGACCTTGTTGCCACGGCGGACGAGCTCGGTCTTGGAATCGGGTAGCAGCATGGTTGCATCCTTTCAACGATGCGATAGAAGCGACGGCGGGGGTGTGTGAAACACCCGTGCACCCCCGCCGTTAAAAACCGTGCTAAAACTAGCAGACGGCGTAGTCCTGAGGCTCGCGGCCGTAGTAGGCGTCCAGGTAGAGCTCCTTGATCTCGCTCATGAGCGGGTAGCGCGGGTTGGCGCCGGTGCACTGGTCGTTGAATGCCTGCTCGGTCATCTCGTCGAGGGTGTCGAGGAAGTACTGCTCGTCAACACCGTAGTCGGCGATGGTCTTCTTGACACCGATGAAGTCCTTGAGCTCCTCGAGCTTCGTGATGAAGTTCTCGAAGACCTCCTTGTCGTCCTTGCCCTCGATACCGCAGTACTTGGCCATCTCGGCGTAGTTGTGCAGCGCGTTGGGGTAAGGATACTGGGAGAAGGTACCCATCTTGACGGGAGCCTCGGCGGCGTTGTAGCGCATGACGCGGGTCAGGATGACGGCGTTAGCGATGCCGTGGGGCAGGTGATGGAAAGCGCCGAGCTTGTGAGCCATGGAGTGGTTGAGGCCCAGGAAGGCGTTGGCGAAGGCCATACCGGCCATGCAGGAGGCGTTGTGCATCTCCTCGCGGGCGTGCGGGTCCTTGGCGCCGTTCGTGAAACTGGAGGGCAGGTTCTCAAAGACGAGCTTGGCAGCGCGCTCGGAGAGGCCCTTGGTGTAGTCGGAAGCCATGATGGAGACGTAGGACTCGATGGCGTGGGTCATGACGTCGATGCCGGAGGCAGCGGTCAGGCCGCGCGGGGCGGTCATGCAGTTGTCGGCGTCGACGATAGCCATGTTGGGGAGCAGCGCGTAGTCGGCGAGCGGCCACTTGATGCCGGTCTCCTTGTCGGTGATGATGGCGAACGGCGTGCACTCGGAGCCGGTACCCGAGGAGGTCGGGACGGCGACGAAGTAGGCCTTCTTGCCCATCTCGGGGAAGGTGAAGATACGCTTGCGGATGTCCATGAAGTCCATGGCCATGTCCTCAAACTTGCACTCGGGGTGCTCGTACATCATCCACATGATCTTGCCGGCGTCCATAGCTGAGCCACCGCCGACGGCGATGATGACGTCCGGCTCAAAGAGAGCCATCTGCTTGGCGCCGCGACGTGCGCACTGCAGCGACGGATCGGGCTCGACGTCGTAGAAGCAGTCGTGGGCGATGCCCATCTCGTCGAGCTTGGCCTCGATGGCGCGGGTGTTGCCATTCTTGAAGAGGAACTGGTCGGTAACGATGAAGGCGCGCTTCTTGCCCATGACGTTGCCCAGCTCGTCGAGGGCGACGGGCGTGGAACCCTTCTTGAAGTAGACCTTCTCGGGAGCGCGGAACCACAGCATGTTCTCACGGCGCTCGGCCACAGTCTTAACGTTGATCAAGTGCTTCACCCCAACGTTCTCGGAGACGGAGTTGCCGCCCCAGGAGCCGCAGCCCAGGGTCAGAGACGGCTTCATGCCAAAGTTGTACAGGTCACCGATGCCACCGTGCGAGGACGGGGTGTTGATGACGATGCGGCAGGCCTTCATGACGTGCTCGAACAGGCTGATCTTCTCGGCCTGGGCGGGGTGCACGTACAGAGAGGCGGTGTGGCCCGGGCCACCGGCGAGCACCAGGTGCTCGGCCTTGTCGACGGCCTCCTGGAAGTCCTTGGCGTGGTACATGGCCAGGACCGGGGAGAGCTTCTCGTGGGAGAACTCCTCCTTGGCGGGGTCGGTGGAGGTGACCTCGGCGATCAGGATCTTAGTCTTGGCGGGAACCTCGATGCCGGCGAGCTCGGCGATCTTGGCGGCAGCCATGCCGGGGATGCGGTGATCGAGGGCGCCGTTCTTGAACATGGCGGAACGCAGGGCCTCCATCTCGGCACCCTGCTTGACGAAGTAGCAGCCGCGCTTCTGGAACTCGGCCTTGACCTGGTCGTAGATGGTGTCGATGACGGTCACGGACTGCTCGGAAGCGCAGATCATGCCGTTGTCGAAGGTCTTGGAGTGGATGATGGAGTTGACTGCGAGCAGAACGTCGGCGGTGTCGTCGATGACGACCGGGGTGTTACCGGCGCCAACGCCCAGGGCGGGCTTGCCCGAGGAGTAGGCGGCCTTGACCATGCCCGGGCCACCGGTGGCGAGGATGATGTCGACGTCGCGCATGACCATGTTGGTCAGCTCGATGGAGGGGACATCGACCCAGCCGATGATGCCCTCGGGGGCACCAGCCTTGACGGCGGCGTCAAGCACGAGCTTGGCGGCGGCGATGGTGCACTTGGCGGCAGCCGGGTGCGGGGAGATGATGATGGCGTTGCGGGTCTTCAGGCTGATCAGCGTCTTGAAGATTGCGGTGGAGGTGGGGTTTGTCGTCGGGATGACGGCGCCCACGATGCCGATGGGCTCGGCGATCTTGGTGATGCCGTAAGCCTCGTCGCGCTCCAGGACACCACAGGTCTTGGTGTTCTTGTAAGCGTTGTAGATGTACTCTGCGGCGTAGTGGTTCTTGATGACCTTGTCCTCAAGAACGCCGCGGCCGGTCTCCTCGATGGCCATCTTCGCCAACGGGATACGAGCCTTGTTGGCGGCCATGGCGGCCTCATAGAAGATCTTGTCGACCTGCTCCTGCGTGTACGTAGCAAAAAGCGCCTGGGCCTCTCGCATCTGAGCGAGCTTAGCCTCAAGCGCCTCTACGTTGTCCACAATTGCGGGAGTAGTGTTTTCCGGTGACTTTTTCACCATTTGTGTCTCCTTGCGATCGGAGATTTACCCTACGCCTTGCATGATAGCAAGAAATTATTCGGCGAACGGTCAGATTCCT
>DBFWDM010000219.1:0-14523 GCA_048484635.1 Collinsella sp. | reverse complement strand
GTTGGGTATAACCGAGCTTCTTCCGGCGCTCACGCAAATATGCACCGAGTTCAGCTGGGTCAAAAATCGTTCGCTCATTCCAGTCTTGCATGCTAATCCCCTATGATTATCCCAAACGGGATAATCATAGCACATCATGATAGAATTATCCCGTTTGGGATAAATGTCTTAACGTGAATGACGCTCCGGGACGTTACACCGCGACGACTACTCAAAGTATTGGAACTTGTTCGTTGAAAAAGCGAATGTTACGACGAAGCCTTCGCCGGGCTCGGATGCTGCGGTGACGTCGATGCCCATCTTGGAGCACAGGCGCGCCACCAGGTAGAGGCCGATGCCCGTTGCGCGCTTGATGGTGCGGCCGTTGTCGCCGGTAAAGCCCTTCTCGAACACGCGCGGCAGGTCTGCCGCACACACGCCGCAGCCGTTGTCCGCGACGGTAAGCTCGATGCGCTCGCTCGCCAGGCCCTCGTCCAGCAACGCACCCGAAAACACGATCTTTGCGCCGTCCTCACGCGCATATTTAATGCTGTTCTGAATGAGCTGGCCCAGAATAAACTCGAGCCACTTCTCGTCGGTAAAAACCTCAAAGTCGAGGTTCTCGCACACCGGCGCCACGTGTGCCGCGATGAGCTCACGCGCATTGGCCTTGATTGCGCCCGTCACCAGAGCCTTGAGGTTCCAACGTCGAATCAGGTAATCGCGCTCCACAACCTCCGAGCGCGCATAGTAGAGCGCCTGGTCGATATAGCGTTCCACGCGGGCAAGCTCGCGACCGAGGTCATCTACGCGCGACAGATCATCTTCGCTGCCGTCCAGGTTTTCCAAAATCAGATGGGCTGCCGCCAGAGGCAGCTTGGCCTCGTGGACCCAACTCTCGATATAGTCGCGATAGTCATCGGTCTGGCGCCTGCCTTCGGCAACCTCGTCACAAGCGGCTTTGCCCACCCGGCGCAAGACCTCGTACTCGAGCTCGCCCTCGGCATAGGTCGGGCATTGCACCATCTCCTGCACCCATGCGGGACTCTCGAGCTCCTCGGCCGCACGCTCCAGCTGGCGCAGAAAACGACGACGGCGCGCGTACTCGATCACGATGCCGAGCATACCAAAGATATAGGACACGCCGACCGCCACGACCACGATAGAAACGGGTGCGCCGGCGACCGTCAGCACAAAGCAGCTCAGCAGCACGCCGCACGTCCACACGGCGACGGGAAGCAGCGCGTCTTTAAAGAACTTGCCAAACGACATAGCCGGCCCCTAGACCGAATAGCCTTGGCCGCGGTGCGTTGTCAAATACCCCTTGATGCCGATTTTTTCGAGCGTGGTGCGCAGGCGGTTGATGTTGACGGTGAGCGTATTGTCGTCCACGAAGGCGTCGGAGTCCCACAGGTCCTGCATGATGGCCGAGCGCGAAACAATCTTGCCCGCGCGGCTCAGAAGCAGTGAGAGGATACGCAGCTCGTTTTTGGTGAGCTCGGTGCTAGTGCCGGTTTGCGTGTTGGTAACCATGGAGCGGGCGAGGTCGAGCTCCAGCCCCTTGTGGACAAGTGTGCTGCGCTCGCCTGCCGCCGCGGTGCGACGCAGCAGTG
The DNA here is from genome assembly GCA_048484635.1 of Collinsella sp. GTDB lineage: Bacteria > Actinomycetota > Coriobacteriia > Coriobacteriales > Coriobacteriaceae > Collinsella. Next base: position 12,931 of record DBFWDM010000219.1, on the reverse strand, counting down.
CGTTGATGCGCGCCACGAGCACACGGGCGCTGTAGGGCTTGGGAACAAAGTCGTCCGCGCCGAGCGTCATGGCCATGACCTCGTCGATCTCGGTCGTGCGCGACGTGAGGACGATGATGGGAACCTCGGATTCGCGGCGAACCTCGTGGCAGATATGCTGGCCGTCCTTGACGGGAAGTGTGAGGTCGAGCAGCACCAGGTCGGGCGCGGCAGCGAGAATATCGCGCGAGACATGCTCAAACGATTCGCAGGCCTCGACCTCAAAACCGGCACGGGCAAGGATGTCGGCAAGCTCGCGACGAATGGGTTCGTCGTCCTCAACGATATAGATCAGCGCCATGGATTCCGCTCCCCTCTTGGTTGTCTTGCCACCATTATGGCTGCGAAACTGCAGGTGCGCGCCACGCACGTCGCCAAGGTGACAGAACTGTTCGCGAGCGGGGGCGTTTTGTCCGCCTTACGCTCGCGACGGGAACGGGGACCAAAATGATTATTAAATCCCCGTCCCAGAATAATCATTTAGCGGCGGGCGCGGAGCTTTTCGTAGCCTTCGGCGAAGAAGGCGACCGTAGCGGCGTCGGCCTCGGCGGCGTCCGTCTCGGTTGCGGGGACCACACCGTGCTCGTCGCTCACCAGGAACAACGCGCCCTTAAGCTGTGCGGGAATATCTACGCGCGCGACCGGGATGCCCTTGGTCTGGGCCAGCTGCTCAATGAGCGTCGCCGTACCGCACAGGCACTCGTCCGCTGCCGCCACAAAGGCAAGCTCGCCGTTATCGACGGCGGCGAGCAACTCGGGCGCCACGCCGGTTTCGTCGGCCTCGGAGCGGGCCTCGGCGGAGCGGGCACGCAGCGCCTTGGCCGACGTATCGGTTAGCGGCTCGTACTCCCCCACCGTCATGGCGGCGTTGCCGTTGACGTCGATCACCAGCATGAGCACGCCGTCGCGTGCGGTGTAATCGCCCTCGGCAAGCGACCACTCAACGTGCTGCTTGGCCCAGCTGAGCATGTTATGGGTAAGCGGCTCGCCCTGCACCAGGCGCTCGGACAGCGCGCGAATGTGGCGGTTGAGCATGGGCACCTTTTTGTTGGACATGCGCCAACGGCAGACAAGCGCGGGCTTGTCGAGTGTAAACTTCTCGACCGCCTCCTGATTGGCGCAAAAGTCCTCATACGCACGCTGATCCTCGGCATTGCCAAACAGCTCGGCATCATCAATCTGGGGCATGGTCATACCTTTCGTGTTAGTCATTCCGTCCTCTTATACCAAAAAGACGACCCTCCAAACGGAGCAGCCGTCTTTTACGGAGATTATTTTGTCCCGGGGCGAAACTTAGTGACGGAAATGCCTGGCACCGGTAAAGACCATCGCAATATTGTGCTCGTTGCAGGCCTGGATACTCTCGTCGTCGCGTTTGGAACCACCGGGCTGGATGATGCAGGTCACGCCGTGCGCGGCAAGCACGTCGACGTTGTCGCGGAACGGGAAGAACGCGTCGCTTGCGCAGGCAAAGCCGCCCTTCTCCACACCCTCGCGCTCGCAGAAGTCCTCGGCACGCTCGCAGGCCAACAGCGCAGAATCCACGCGGTTGGGCTGACCCGGACCCATGCCAATGCCGGCCTTGCCCTTGGAGACCAGGATGGCGTTGGACTTGACACCCTTGCAGACCTTCCAGGCAAACTCGAGCTCGGCCATCTCGGCGTCGGTGGGCTTGCGGTCGGTGGGGAACGTAAAGGTCGCGGGATCCTCGGTCACGTGGTCGACTTCCTGCACCAGCATGCCGCCGTCGACGGAGCGCAGCTCCACCTGGGCGCCGTGGTCCACGCCGCCGGTCGCCAACACGCGCAGGTTGGGGCGCTTTGCCATGCGCTCGAGCGCCTCGGCAGTGTAGCTCGGGGCGATGATGACCTCGACGAACTGCTTGTTCTGGTCGGCGAAGTGCTCAACCAGCTCAAAGGGAACCTCACGGTTGCAGGCGATGATGCCGCCGAAGGCGCTCTTGGGATCGCAGGCGAAGGCGCGGTCGTAGGCAGCCGTAATATCCTCGGCAACGGCGGAACCGCAGGGGTTCTGGTGCTTGAGGATCACGCAGGCCGGCTCGTCGAACTCGCGGACCAGGTTCCAAGCGGCATCGGCGTCCAGATAGTTGTTGTAGCTGAGCGGCTTGCCCTGGATCTGCTCGGAGCCCACAAGCGGGAACTGCGAGCTCGCGGTGTTCTCGCAGCCCTCGGCAATGCGGTAGACCGTAGCCTTCTGCTGAGGATTCTCGCCATAGCGCAGGTCGTCGACCTTCTCCAGCGAGATCTCAAGCTTGGCAGAAGTGTCCGCCACGTCGCTTGCCTGGGCGGCAAGCCAACGGGAGATAGCCGTGTCGTAGGCGGCGGTGGTCTGGTAGACCTTCACCTGCAGGCGACGACGAGTGGAAAGCGTGGTGCAGCCACCGGTCTCGTGCATCTCGGCCAGGACGGCATCATAGTCGGCCGGGTCGGAGATGACGGTAACGCTCGCGGCGTTCTTAGCGGCGGAGCGCAGCATGGAGGGGCCACCGATGTCGATGTGCTCGATGGCGTCCGCGAAGGTGACCTCGGGGTTGGCGACGGTTTTCTCGAACTCGTACAGGTTGACGACGACCAGGTCGATCAGCTTAATGCCGTGCTGAGCGGCCTCCTGCATGTGCTGCTCGGAATCGCGGCGGGCCAGCAGCGCGCCGTGAACCTTGGGGTGCAGGGTCTTAACGCGGCCGTCCATCATCTCGGGATAGCCCGTGAACTCCTCGATGGGGGTTACGGGAATGCCCGCGTCCTCGATGGCACGAGCCGTGCCGCCCGTAGAGATGATCTCGACGCCAAAGTCGTCAACCAGCGTCCGTGCGAAATCGACGACGCCCGTCTTATCGGTAACCGAGATCAACGCGCGTGCGATCTTCACATCAGATCCCATGCAGTCCTCCTGTCTGGTACGCCGCCGTGCTCTGTGAGTCGGTGATACGTCGATCTGCAGCGCTCGCGCAGCGGCATTGAAAATACTGATTCAATGTAGCGCATCGAGCGCATCGATGCACCCCGCAACGGGCGCATGTGCAGAAAAAGTTTGTGAGCGGAGGGGATGGGCACGGCACTGGGCACGGTGAGTTCATGGAACACAGGGGCACCATAATTTGATGCCAATGGCGTGGTAGAATTGTGCTCGATATGCATCCGCAAAAGAAAGAGGCACCATGGTCTCGCGGGTTCTCTACCGACCGTTTGATACCGAAGACTTCGACGCCATCGCGCTGATTCTGCAACAGCTTTGGCATAACAATTCGGATAACGATGAGTACAACCGCCTTGAGGCCGCGTGCGACCTCGCCTATTGCCTTTCGTCATCGACGTTTTCGCAGGTTGCGGTGATTGACGGCGAGGCGCGCGGCATTGCACTTGCACGCGCAGGACAGAACTCCGGCGTCACTATCAACGAGCATTGGATGGATACCGAACGCGCGTTGCTGTCGCAGATGCGTGAGCTGGAGCCTGATGCCTGCGCCGAATATCTCTCGTTTGTGCGCGCAACCATCCGAACCAACAACCGCCTGCTCGAGAGCAGCCCGTTGCCGCACGACAACGAGGTCACGCTGCTTGCCGTGGATCGCGATGTCCATGGCCTGGGCGTTGGCACGGTTCTGCTCGATGCCGCGGTCTCGCACCTGTCCTCGCTTGGAGCGACGAGGGCGCACCTGTACACCGACTCCAACTGCTCGTGGAAGTTCTACGAGCTGCACGGCTTTAAGCGCACGGCCACGCACCGCGCCAACCGCGAAGAGCGCCGCCACGCCATGCCGCGCGAAAGCTTTCTCTACGAACTCGACCTAACAGCCTAAACCCGGCAGTTAGGGACGTTCCTTTTATGCCGGCACCCCGGGACACTCCTTGGCAGCAACCACACCTAGTCATTGGGGACGTTCTTAAATGACTAGTCGCTGGGGACAGTCTTGAGCAAAACGGCCGCCGAAGCCCTCGTTGGCATCGCCCTATAGGGGGCCTGCAAATAGCTGTGGTCAAAAAACATCAAATATGAGTACTGTTACCTTTTTAGCAGCAGCGCAATTCGGCTTTCTCGGGTCTCTTAGGCGTCTCGACGCGTCAGATGAACTAACGTATCTCCCCAAATGTACAATAAAATGGACTCCTAACGAGAAATAATATCGTTAGGAGTCCATTTTTTAGTACAAACAAATGTGACAATCTAGGCAACAGTACTCATATTTGGCATTTTTTGCCCACTGCCCCTTGTGCGAAGGTCCGCAGCGGAAAGCATGGCCCGTTTCGATGCACAAAAATGGGATGGATCTTCCCTGGCAACCGCCCAGAAAGATCCACCCCAAAGCAAGCGCTCGCTAGAACGTTCCGCTGCCGCCTCCGCCGACGCCGCCACCGCCGCCACCGGAAAAGCCGCCGCCGCTGCCGCCGCTCGAGCTATCGGAACTCGAAGCCAGCTCGCGGATGGTCTCGTGATACACATCGTTGAACGAATCGAGCGGAGACTCGTTGCCGTAGTGATGGTAATACCACCAGTAGCAGGGGTAGTTGTCGTAGAAATCGTCGCTGTTGCGCAGATCCGCAGGCACGGCCTCGGCCAGCTGTCGCAGCACTTCTTTCGAAACGCCCAGGGCAACGCCCATCACCAGCAGCTTGTTCCACAAGATCAGATCGCTGGGGACGGCCTCCTTCAGGCGCGTAAAATCCTCGAGCCAATGCTTGAGCGCCTTGCAGCGAGCCGCCACCTCGGCGCCCTCCGACGTGTAACGGCGGAAGGTGCAGCTCAGGACAAAGCCCACAATCGTGACGGGGATCGAGATCATAGCGGCACCGACGTTGGCGTCCGCAAAGTCGGTATAGAACAGAGAGCCCAAAATGCCAAAGACAATGATGATGCCGAGAACCAAGCCGGCAACCAGGGCGACGGTGCCGTCCGAGGCGATAAGCTCGCGCGCCTCCAGCTTGCCCTTAACCGTGCTCTGATAGTCCTCGAGCTTGTCGCCAACAGATGTGGTGCGCTCGCTAGCGTATTCCTCCAGCTCGCTAAACGTGCGCGAACGGACTCCGTCCTTATCGGGCTTAACGCCAGCGAAGAAGACCTTGAGTACGTCGCGGTCGATGCCGTCCTTCTTGGCAGCCTTCCAGGCCTCGTCGGTCACTGTGATGCGATACGTCTGCTCCTCTTTTTCGCGACGGAGCAGACCCTTCTTCTTGGTCTCGGTCGCTTCTTCCAGCTTGATCACGCGGTCGTCGGTCAGCTTCATCAGCGTGGCGATATATGCCTGATCGGGCACGTCGTTCCAGCTCATAAGAGTTGCAAGCACCGCGGGATGATCGGCGGAGGGCACATCGCGGAAGTACTCGTCCTGGAAGAGCGGCTTGGGCTTGGGCCTGCGCAGCTTGAGCATCACGATTACACCGGTATAGGCAACCGCCACAACAACACACATCACGGCAATCGCGCCGGCAACCGCACGCGCGTGCTCACGGCGGGCGTTAGCTTCGTCGGCCCATTCCTTCTCTTCGCTCAGGATCGTTGACATGCGCTCTTCGCCCGAGGCGGCAAGCTGCGGCACCCAGTCGCTGGGGAAGGCGATGCGTGCCTCGGCGAATTCGCCCTGGTGCACGCAGGGAATGGTATAGGTGACCATGGGTTCGTCCGCATCGAGCGATACACCGCCCGTCAGCGGGCCGTGGCCCCATGCGCGGAAGTTATCGCCCTTGACGGCCGCCGTCCCAGCAGCGGCATTTGCGAAGTACACTTCCATCTCGACATCGTCGGAGTCCGCGGACCAGCCGTCGCCCACAAACTTCCAGTAGAGCTCGGCGGTATCGGCCCAGTTCATAACCGCACCGGTCATGGTATAGCTCACGTAATAGGTCGCGCTGTCGCCGCTCTCGTGAGGACTGAATACCTTAATCCTTACGCCGTCACCGGTCTGCTCGACCGTGTAGACGCCAGAGTCGCCCTTGTTCGCGCTATCGACTTTGTTAAACGCGGTGTCCTCTTCCTCGACACTCAGCACGTCGACGCCCGCCGTGCCGCCCTGCTGGTTGGTGCCCGTATTGATCTCCCAAAACACGCCGTTGATGTCGTCGTCGAAATCAAACTGGCGTCCCTCGACAACGGTCAGCGAGCCGTCGGCCTCGACCGTGGCGCCGATATAGGTTTGAGTCATGGAGTAGCCGTCGGCGTGTGCGGCGACAGGCAATAGCAGCAACGCAAGCGCGACGAGCACGCAGACGGAAGCGAATCGCGCAAACAGGCAGCGCTGCCGACAAGTACTGACAACGGGGGCGTTCATAGGCACATCCTTTGTCTGTAAAACCAACATCGCCATTGTCCCACGTTTGCGGGCACACATGACGAACATCTAGGCGACCGGAGTGCCAAACGGGATAAAAGTCACGCCCGCACCCCGACACTTGGAAAATGACCTATTGGGGACGGAGGAAAACGGATCATTGGGCTGAATCGACAGACAGCAACAAATTTGTCGTTTGAGACGCTCTTGGGCTGAGTCCCGCGCCAGCAATAGATACCACTTCACAGCTCCGTCACAGGTGTAGCGGCTTTGTGTGGGCGCGGCATACGTTGATTGAGCTACCAGTCGAGGGGCATAAAGCAGTTGAGCGAAAACGGTTTGCCCCTTTGCCGTTCGCTCGAGGATCATGTCCCCCTTTTCCGCGGAAACCCCGGCAGTTGCGAAGAACTGCCGGGGTTTCCGTCGTCTAAGGTGCCGAGTTGACGGACAGGAATCAAAGCACCGAGTCTGCGGCCCGCCATACGCAATGCGGGTCCTCGACAACTTGCGGACCACAGTGATGCCTCCCTATCGCGCCCCGCGCTATACTCGTCCGCATGGATATCAAAGCACGCAACATAGCAACGCCCGCCGCGGACGCGCCGACGACGCAGCCCGCCTCCGTTCCCGCCGCCGTCGTGGGCCGTTTTGCCCCGTCGCCCTCGGGCCGCATGCACCTGGGCAACGTGTTCAGCTGCCTGTGCGCGTGGCTTTCGGCCCGCAGCCAGGGCGGCAGCATCGTGTTGCGCATCGAGGACCTAGACGATCGCTGTAAGCGCCCGGAACTTGCCGCTCAATTGGTTGACGACCTGACTTGGCTGGGGCTTGAGTGGGACGAAGGCCCCTACTACCAGCACGATCGTCTAGATCTGTACGAGAGCGCCTTGCACCAGCTACAAGACGCCGGCCTCACCTACCCCTGTTTTTGCACGCGCGCCGAGCTCCACACCGCAAGCGCGCCGCACGCCAGCGACGGCACGCCCATCTACCGTGGCGCCTGCCGAGGCCTTTCGGCCGAAGAGATCGCCTGCCGCAGCGCCCTGCGCGCCCCGGCCACGCGCCTGCGTGTGCCCGCCGTCGACGACCTCGCCGGCGACGTGATCGAATTCGTTGACCGCACGTACGGAGCCCAATGCGAGGCACTCGCCACCGAGTGCGGCGACTTTTTGGTGCGCCGCAGCGACGGCGTTTTTGCCTACCAGCTAGCCGTGGTGGTCGACGACGCTGCCATGGGCGTCACCGAGGTCGTGCGCGGATGCGATCTGCTGGGCTCCACGCCCCGCCAAATCTACCTGCAGCATCTGCTGGGACTTCCCACGCCACGCTACGCGCACATTCCACTGCTCATGTCGCCGGACGGGCGCCGCCTTTCCAAGCGCGACCGCGACCTGGACCTGGGCGAGCTCCGCACCCGCTTTGGCGCGCCCGAGGCACTGCTGGGCTGGCTCGCCGGGCAAACGGGCATCGCGCCGGACACCACGCCGCGCACCGCCGAGCAACTGGTTGAGCACTTTAGCTGGGACGTTATCCGCGCACACCGGGAGAACATCACCGTAACGGCCGAGTAGCCAAACGCCTTGCCGCTACGCAACATCCCAGGGCTGGAGTTCGTCGCCCAGGCGAACGATGCAGTCGTAGAGCACGGTGTGGCGCTCGGCCGGGTTGGCGTCGCGATGAAAATGCCCGTAATACCAGCGCTTGTAATCCAAGCGGTCTTCCAGCTCATCAAAAAACGCCGTAAGCCGATCAACGTCGGGGCAATTCCAGCCGGGTGCCGGATAGAGCGTGGGCGAAAGCATGCGCGTGGAGCAGGTGTGGGTGATCACGTAGTCGACCTTCCAACCCACGCTGTCGAGCTTTGCCCGCGCCTCCTCAAAGTTGCGCTCGTCCGGCAGCTCCTGCGGCCACCAGCTGGAATAGGGAATGCGGTATTCTTTGTCCACGCTCGTGGCGCCGCCCATGGTAAAAATCGTTGAGCCGTCGAGCTCAAAAACCTCGCCGCGCGTCAGGCGCCGTATGGGAGAGGTATCCGACAGGCGCTGCGTCAGCCCACCGTGCCACAACTCCATGGGGCGTTCCGCCCAGTGATCGAAACGCTCGTGGTTGCCGTCGACAAACAGCACGGTGTAGGGGCGCGACTCCAGCCAAGCAATATCGGCACATTCCTCGGTAGAAAAGTCCCAGGGAAAGCCAAAGTCGCCCGCGATGATGAGATAGTCGTCGCTCGCCAGGCTATCCCCAAGCTCCCAATCGCGGAGCTTTTGCATGTCAGCGCCGCCATGAATATCGCCTGTTACATAGACCGTCATCGGATTACCACTTCCCTGTAAGTCGCTAGCCCACATTCTGCACGATCACTAAGTCAACCGTTCCAGCCCTTCCATCCTTTGGGACCTACCCTTCGTTCTTCCATCCAAACGGGTCAAGCACCCAAAAAACCAGATCGAGCACGCCGCCGGTCATCATGGCGCCGGCAAGGGCCATGCAAACGTGCAGGGAACTGGCACTTCGGAGCACGTCGAATGGCCCCAGAACAGCCAGCAGCGCGACCGCTGCGCCGGCAAGGCACAGCGCGAGGCATGGCCCCGCGTTCTTGACGCACTTCTTTGCGAGATGCTTGGTGCTATCACTCATCGATATCGAACTCCTTAGAGGGTCGTTGCTTGAATTCGCGCCGCCGCGGCAGAGCAGGACGGCAGGTTAAGTGTCACATGCCGTGCGGACATCAATGGAGAAACCGCCTGCTCGATCAACCTTTGACGCCGTTTTGCACCGGCACCACATCCCCCGCTATCGAGGTCTAATACTTTTCCCGAGAAGTGAATGGCTGTTTTTGAACCCCTGAAACACCCGCTTTTTTTCGGCGGCAAAATCGCAGGAAGTGGCACCTTTAAAGTGTCGATGCTTCGGGGGTCCGTTTTAGCTCGTTCACTTCTCGGGAAAGTATTAGACCTCGCTGCTAGCTATCCAAAAAGACACCTCCCCCTTCCCCACCGCCACCCAAAAACTCATCCAACGTTAATCTTGGCTCAAGAATCGCTTAATCTATAACCTGCACTATAGAGTTCGACCAAGGGCGGGACGGCGCCACGTAGGCCGCCGAACGCAACGCTCGCGCCCGGGCAGATCGCCCGGCGTCGCGCCCATCGAACGAAAGGACAGGTCATGGACGACCTCGAAAAAGTTGAAACAATCCGCACCAAGTGCAACGTGAGCTACACCGATGCCAAGACCGCGCTCGACGCTGCCGACGGCAACGTCCTGGATGCCATCATTTGGCTCGAGTCGCAGGGCAAGACCCAGACCACGTCGGCGCACGCCGCCACCGAGTCCGCGCCGGTCGACGAGCCCTCGGCCGAGATGGTCGCCGCGCAGGCCGCCTACGAAAAGTCGAGCGAAAAGACCGACTTCTCCAAGAAGATGGACAGCGTGTGGGAGTACCTCAAAAAGCTCTTCCGCCTGAGCCTGGACACCAAGTTTATCGCCACGCGCCGCGATGCGATCATCCTCAACATTCCCATCCTTATCCCCATCATCGCCCTGTTTGCCTGGGGCGCCACGATATGGCTGATGCTGATCGGCCTGTTCTTTGGCATGCGTTACCGCATCGATAGCGACGGCGACGTGCCCGGCAGCATCAACAACCTTATGGATCACGCCGCCGACACCGCGGACGACATCAAGCAAAATCTCAACGACGACAAGTAATCGCAGACGGGGGGGCACGTATGGCACGGATCCTGATCGTAGAGGACGAGGAGAAAATCGCCCGCTTTGTGACGCTCGAGCTGGAGCACGAGGGCTACCAGGTGGAGCACGCCGCTGACGGCCGCACCGCCGTGGACCTGGCGCTGGAGCGCGACTACGATCTGATTCTGCTCGATGTGCTGTTGCCACAGCTCAACGGCATGGAGGTCCTGCGGCGTGTCCGCAAGCACAAGGATGTGCCGGTGATTATGGTCACCGCGCGAGATGCCGTGATGGACAAGGTGGCCGGGCTCGATGCCGGCGCCGACGATTACCTGACCAAGCCGTTTGCGATTGAGGAGCTGTTCGCACGGATCCGCGTGGCGTTGAAGCGCTCGGAGGCCGTGCGGGCGGCTTCGGGCGTTGGTGGCGTTGAGGCGGGCATGGCGGGCGGCGCGGACGTCGGCGCCGTCGCGATGCCCCCGGTCAGCGGCTCGACCCAGGCATCCGCCTCGCCCTCCCCCGCCACGCTCGCCGTGGGCTCGGTCGCGCTCGACCCCGGCCGCCGCGAAGTCACGGTCGGCGGCTCGCCCATCGTGCTGACTGCCCGCGAGTTCGATGTCCTCGCCCTGCTTATGGCGCATGCCGAGACCGTGCTCACACGCGAGCGCATCGCGCACGAGGCGCTGGGCTACGAGTACGTGGGCGACACCAACAACGTCGATGTGCACATCGCACATTTGCGCGCCAAGATCGAGGACGCCGGCGGCGCCCGCATCATCCAGACCGTGCGCGGGGTGGGCTATGTCTGCCGTGCGTAACGCCGAGTCCAAGCGCGTCACATCCATCGCCCGCGCCATCAACTGGAGCTATATGTGGCGCCGCCTGATGAGCTACGTCTGGCTCGATCTGTTGCTGATGGTGATTGCGGCGACGATCCTCGTCTATGGATACAACCAGACGCTGCCCGACGGCGCGTTTACCGCAGGCTGGATTCCCGGCGCCACCGTTCACGGCATGTCGCTGACGCCCGCGCGCGGCTGGGACCTGACAACGCTCACTTATACCGTCGAGTTTGCGCGTACCACCAAGACTTTCCCCCTCGCACAGGACCTCGTCACGTTATGGCCTCTCTACCTTGTCGTTGTGGGTTGGCAGGTCATCAGCGTACTCAACATGCTCGGCGGCGCGAGGCGCGTACGCCGCACCATGGCGCCTCTCAACGATCTGGCCTTGCGCGTGGACGAGCTCGGCCGCATGCAGCTCTCCGGCGGCAAGATGGAAACGCTGGAGCAGGCCATCGTGCGCGCAAGCGTCGACTCACCAAGCGTCACCACCGGCGATGCCGACCTGGCAAGCATCGAGGTCGCACTCAACCGCCTGCTGCGCCAGATGCAAGAGGCCAAGCTGCAGCAGATGCGCTTTGTCAACGATGCAAGCCACGAGCTGCGCACGCCCATCGCGGTGATTCAGGGCTACGTAAACATGCTCGACCGCTGGGGCAAAGACGACCCGGACGTACTGGCAGAGTCCATCGCCTCGCTCAAGGCCGAAAGCGAGCACATGCAGGAGCTCGTGGAGCAGCTGCTGTTTTTGGCGCGCGGCGATGCCGGACGCACGGTCCTGCGGCGTGCGGATACCAACCTGGCCGCACTGGTCGGCGAGGTATGCGAGGAATCGCAGATGATCGATGCCGCGCACACGTATCGGCTGGCATACGACGCCGCGCTTGTCAGCGACCCGCGCTGCGATGCGCCCGTCGACGTGGCGCTCGTGAAGCAAGCCCTGCGTGTGATCGTGCAAAACGCCGCCAAGTACTCGGATGCGGGAACGACCGTCACATTTGGCATAACGCCGGATGCGGGCGCGGGCACGATCGACATAAGTGTTGAGGACGAGGGCATCGGCATGAACCAGGAATCCGCAGCTCACGCGTTTGAACGGTTCTACCGCGCCGACAACGCACGCGATGCCGGCGCGCAGGGCTCGGGTCTGGGGCTTGCCATTGCCAAGTGGATCGTCGATAGCCATGGCGGCGTCATCGGCGTGACCTCGGTCGAGGGCGTCGGCAGCCGCTTTACGATTCGCCTGCCGCGGTAGGAAGCCCCTCGGCATAAATAAAGGGATAGGGCCACGCGGCCCTATCCCTTTTTGCTAGCTATGGCAGCTTGTGCGCTACTCGCGGCACAGATGCACGGCGAAGCCGGCGAACTCGCGCTTAAAGTACACGAGCTTGGTGCCGCCGTCGGGCAGCAGCACGCGCGACTCCTCGTTGACCTCGAGCCCGCGCTCGGCAAACCACTTCTCAGCTGCATCGATGTCGTTAACGGCAAAGCCGATGTGGCCCTTGGTGCCACGACCGTTCTGCTTCATGATCTCGACCAGCGAATCGTTGAAGTACGAAACCGGGGTCTCGATGACGGGCAGGCCCATCATCGTCGAGAACAGCTCCGCGATCTCCAGGGCGTCTGCCGGGTCGGTGGCGTTAATGCCCACATGGGCAACGCGCATACCAAAGAGCTCTACCGGGTTGGCGTTCTGCTCACTCATGCAGTCAGCGCCTACTGAGCCATGACGTCGAGAACGGCCTTCTCGGCGGCAACGCGGTTCATGCCGGTCATGAAGGGCACGCCACTCACGTACGGGCAGGTGAGGCCCTCGGGGGCAACGGTGGTGGCGATCAGCAGGTCAGCGCCCTCGTCGCAGTAATCCTTGGCCTCGGAGATGGCGCACTGCACGATCTCGTACTTGTCGGCATAACCGTTGGCGTCGAGCAGGGTAGCGACCTTCTGGGCAACGAGCGTGGAAGTAGCAGCGCCAGCACCGCAAGCCAAAACGATCTTCTTCATAGGTAATGTCTCCCTTCATGGTTTACTTTAGGTAAGTGTACCGCAGCGAGCGATGGCACTCGGCCTCGATGAG
>DBFWDM010000218.1:0-4141 GCA_048484635.1 Collinsella sp. | reverse complement strand
TAATCTCCTCGCCCAGGCGAGAAACGATACCGTCGATATCCTCCTGCGTAAACAGAACCTTCTCGATATCCGGATGTTGAGAAGCCATGACAACCCTTTCTTGTGCTTAATCGCCCACACACCGCCGTATGGACGCGAACTTCACATTCTAGCAGCGCACGGGGAATATTTTCCAGCCCGTACGCCATCAGCGCGGGAATACCGTCAACGTCGCACAGAATAGCTGGCGTGGGACGCTATTCCGCATCGACCACACGAAGCAGATATGCCACGCGCGTTGCGGCCGTGCACTTAAAACGCTCGTCCGCGCGAACTCCGGCGACCCACACCACGGCACCCCCCGGGGCCGTCCTCACCATGGGCACGCCGGCGCGCTCGGAAACGGGAATGCGAGCCTCACCTAGCAAGTCGGATACTTTCTTGCTTCGGCCACTCATCCCTAACGGGCACATCACGTCTCCCGGTGCGGGACCGTCCACCCACAGGCGCGCCAATCGCGCCTCGGCAGGGATCTCGCCACGCGAGCCCGCCAGGATCCGCTCACTATCGCTGTCGGCAAAACCCAGGGCAGCCGCGTCTACCAAAGCTGTCGCTTCCCCGGCAGCCGCGAGCTCACGGGCGCGGCGCACGATGTCGCATCCCGGCTCAACGACCATCGACTCTGCGACCAGCATACGTCCCCCGCCCAACGGCAAACGACCGGGCACGGTAACCCAGTCCGCGACCAGGCCCTCGCGAGCCACCGGCGCCTTAAACGCCAGCATGCCAAACTCAATGCGTGCGTCAATCCCCGCCGGAAGCGTGACCGAGCCGGCACCCTCGGCAACGCAGGAAAGGACTCGCTCCACATGTCGCATCTCGGGACGAGCATCCGGATCGATGCGTTTGATCGCCAGTCGCACGATGCGCCGCGCGATTACCATCTCGGCCGCAGCAAGGCGCCTGGCATCGAGCACCAGCGCGCCCGCTGCCTCTTTGCGCAAACAGCTTCGAAACGCCCGTGCCGACAGCTGGGATAGAAACGCATCTTCATCACCCAAGATCTCACAGGCGGCGCCAATCGTCTTGCACACGCTCGCATTACGCTGTGCCACCACCGGCATTACCCGATGGCGCACGTAGTTTCGCAGATACGAGATATCCTCATTGCTCTCGTCTTCACGCCACGGCTGACCATGTACCTGTAGATAGCCCACGAGCTCGCCATGAGTTAGGTCGAGCAAGGGACGCACCACGATATTCCTCCGGCGAGGAATGCTCGATAGACCAGCGGGCCCCGAACCCTTAATCGCGTTCATCAAAAACGTTTCCGCGCGATCCGAAGACGTGTGCGCGGTGCAGATACGAGCCGCCGTTCGCGGTGCCCCCGTCTGGGCGCAGAGCTCGCGAACATACCTTCGCGCCGCGGCATAGCGCACCTCGCGGGCAGCCGCCTCGATATTGCCCGATTCATCATCAAAATAGGCATGCTCAACACACAGCGGTAGACCATATTGTGCGCAGAGCTCACGCACAAAGGCCTCGTCGCCATCGGACGCCTTGCCGCGCAGATGATGGTTCACATGCAGCACGTGCAGTCGCTCGCGCGCGATGGGGGCAACACCGCGTCCGTCTTGGATATCCAGCTTTGATGTGCACGCCATAAGAAGCAGTGCCGTCGAGTCCGCGCCGCCTGATACCATGAGCACGACAGGAGCAGCCTGCTGTCTCGTCCGGGTCTCATCGACTGCCCCAGGCACGGCATGGTGTCCATAATGCTGAGATACCGTAGGCATTTGCTTCCTCCTCTATTCGTCCGCACCCATTGTATCCTTTGGAATCTTATGTCTCGTCTGCACCTTCATATCCTCGGCAGTGGCTCTAAAGGCAACTGCGCGCTCATCGAGGGCCCGCAGGGGCTCATTATGGTCGATGACGGACTGTCTCGCCGCGAGACATTAAAGCGCATGGCAGAACTGGGGCTCTCGGCTGACAACGTCTCGGCTCTTCTCATTACTCATGAGCATAGCGATCACATCAAGGGCCTCGATATCTGGTGCAAGCACTGGCACGGCCCCCTCTTTGCCAGCAGGGGCACTCTTTCGAACAAAGAAAATCTTTCGCATCTGCCTGTCGAGGAATTCGATCCCGGTGACACCCTTTCCATTGCCGGCATCCACGTGCAAACCTACTCAACATCACACGATGTCATCAATCCAGTCGGCTATCGATTCAATGCTCTCGATGATTCCATCGGCTTTGCCACCGACACCGGAGAGCTATCGAGCCAAGCCATGAACACCCTCAAAGATTGTCGAGTCCTCGCGCTCGAAAGCAACCACGATGCGACCATGCTGCGCGAGGGAGAATATCCCCGCTTTCTTCAGGAGCGCATCCTGTCTGCAAGGGGACACCTCTCCAATGGCCAAGCCGCCGAAGCCGCGCGCGAACTTGTTACCGATCGCACCGAACAGCTCATTGCCATGCATATCAGCCAAGATAACAATCGTCCGAGCCTTACCGTCAAAAGCTATGCCAAAGCTCTGGCCGCAACCCTGGATGACGAGCTCGGCAGCTCCGCCACCCTTCTCCAAGGATCGCGAAAACTCTCGATACGCCCCGCAAGCCAGTATCGGCCAGCAACCATTCAATAGACTGTCCTAAACAGCAAAAGGGGCCGGGAATCGCTTCCCAGCCCCTTTTGTTGTCTTTTAATAGCGAAGAACACCAACGAAGTTATTCGATGGAGATCTTCGTAACGTTCTTCTTCTCGACGATCTTGGGAACCGTAACGGTCAGGATGCCGTCAGCGTACTTAGCCGAGAGGCCCTCGCTCGAAGCGTCCTTAAGATACACGCCACGCGTCGCGCTGTACGAGCTGAACTCCTTCTGCAGGAAGTTCTTGCCCTCGTTCTCCTCGTCTTCCTCGACATTCACGCTAATGGACAGACGGCCCTCGTTAAGCTCGACATCGATATCGTCCTTGGCGACGCCGGTCAGATAAGCCTTGACCTCATAGCCATCGCCCTTATCCTCAACGTCAACGGGGAACGCCTTAGAGGCAATCGAGCTGTTCGCTAGGTCGCTCATATCATCAAACAGATCGAACAGCGAGCTTGCAGAGGGACGAACGCCAAAAACCGAACGATAAGGAACCATGCTTGCCATGTTTACCACTCCTTTATAGGACTGCCGAGTCATCTTCCAGGTGACTGGGACTTCTTTTGACGCTCTTATATATGCCCACCCAGTGCTCATATATACATCGACTATAAAGTTTTTTGAGTCCAGTACTATAAGCATATCTAAGTGCGTATGACTCAGGTTTTAGGAAGGTTAAGGTTCTTTGAACCAGAGCTTAAATACCGAGTATGTCCCCAGCTACAAATAACAAGGGGCTTACAATGAGCGCGTACACGTTGTTGGTAACGAGCTAAAGGGCATCATGGACGACCAAAACCAGAACAATATGTTTATGCCGACGCAGGGGGAAGATACTTCCACGCAGCCGCCACGGTTCCATCGCCCCCACATCTCGCAAGAGCCCATTAATGATCCGGAGCCCGAGTATGTGACGAGAAATCGATATCAAACGCTCGAGGATGCCCAAACGGGACGTAAACATATGGGCGTCGCCTCGGGAGACCCTGTATATCTGAAAGACGCACCATTATCTAAAAACAGCGCAGCTAGTGATGAGCCGATGAAAGCATCCGCCGCTCATCAACAAAGAGGTCCTCGACCAAAGCAAACCTTGACGCATTCGGCTCGCTATCTCGAAACGCCAAAACAGGGAAAATCAATCTTCGTTTCATCAAGTAAACGACGCAAGCAGCATCGACTGACAATCCTGCTTTTGATCATTGCAGCCATAGCAGTCGCCCTTGTTATTCGTTTTATTTTCTTTAAATAAAAGCTCAATACCAAAAAGAATTAAATCGTCTGGCGTAAATGAGTCATTTATGCCCGATAAACGCAGAAAGGGGGAGGCCGCGAGGCCTCCCCCTTCTTCAAGTCATGCGACGGCTCGGTGCCGTCCACCGGTCAGCGGCGCCCTGGCCTCCCACGGGCTGACCCCGCAGTACTCTCGGCGCGATGGGGCTTAGCTTCCGGGTTCGGAACGGGACCGGGCGTGCCCCCCATGCTCTGGCCGCTGACCGGT
>DBFWDM010000217.1:0-6084 GCA_048484635.1 Collinsella sp. | reverse complement strand
CCCGAGGAGTATCGTGCCCAGGCCGAGGAGGCCCATGACCATCTGTGCGAGCTGGTGGCCGAGGCTGACGACGAACTGATGATGAAGTACTTGGAAGGCGAGGAGACGCTGACGCAGGAGGAGCTTGAGGGCTTGCTGTCGAAGGCGATTGCCGAGCGCATCTTTGTGCCGGTCTTTGCGGGCGATTGCATTAAGGAGCAGGGCGTCAACTCGCTGATGGACGACATCGCCACGTACTTCCCGGCGCCGACGGACTACGGCGAGATGCCGCTCATCGACGGTGATTCGCTCAAGATTTCGAGCGACGATGACCGTCCGGTGGCGTTTGTGTTTAAGACGCTGGCCGATCCGCAGCAGGGTCGCATCAGCTTTATCAAGGTGCTGACGGGTACGCTTGAGCCGGGTCTTGAGCTGATCAACGCGCGTACCCGCAAGAGCGATCGTCTGGCCCACCTGTATGTGATGTGCGGCCGCGACATGACCGAGGTCGGTCACGCCTATGCCGGCGACATCATCGTGGCGCCCAAGCTGGCGGCCGAGACGGGCGATACGCTCTCCATTACCGGTAAGGTCGAGGCTGCGGCGTTTAAGTTCCCCAACTCGCAGTACCGCATTGCCATCGAGGCCGAGAACCGTGGCGACGAAGAGAAGCTCTATACGTTTATCGAGAAGGCGTGCAAGGCTGATCCGACCATGAGCATCGATCGTGACGAGGAGACGGGCCAGACTATCATCTCCGCCGTTGGTGAGGCGCAGGTTTCGGTGCTGCTCAACCGTTTGGAGGATCGCACCAAGGTCGTGGCCAAGAGCGTGCCGATCCGCATTCCGTATCGCGAGACCATCCGCCGCACGGCGAGCGCCCAGGGTCGCCACAAGAAGCAGACCGGTGGCGCCGGTCAGTACGGCGACTGCTGGCTGCGCGTGGAGCCGCTTATTGGGCCCGACGGCACGAGCGACGGCTACGAGTTTGTGGATGAGGTCGTGGGCGGCCGCATTCCGCGCTCGCTGATCCCCGCCGTGGACAAGGGTGTCCAGGAGACCATGAAGGACGGCATCATTGCCGGCTACCCGCTCACGGGCATTCGCGTGGCTGTGTACGACGGCTCGTATCACAGCGTCGACTCCAACGAGATGGCGTTCCGCGCGGCGGCTCGCATCGGCCTGCGCAAGGCATGCGCCGATGCCGACCCGGTGGTGCTGGAGCCCATCGAGGAAATCACGGTGACTATTCCCGAGAGCTACGCCGGCGCCGTGATGGGTGACATCTCGGCATCGCGCGGTCGCGTGACGGGCATGGAGACCGATGAACGCGGCGACACCGTGGTCATCGCCCAGGCACCTCTCGCCGAGCTGACGGATTACTCGACGCGCCTGCGCTCTATCACGCGCGGCACGGGCGACTTTACCATGAAGCCCGCTGGCTATGAGCAGGTTCCCTATGACGTTCAGGCCAAGCTGGTCGAGCGCTATGAGGAGGGTCGCGCCAAGTAGCGTGTGGCGTTGCCTGCAACATACATGCCGATGCAAGGGCCGCTCTGGGTAACCCAGGGCGGCCCTTTTTGATCCCTGGGGGACGGAGGAAAACAGATCATCTTTGGGTTACGGGTGGCGCGGTCGGCACTAGTCTCCGGATGCCTGGTTGCGACCGGTGGCGTAGTCGATCTGCACGTGCGGCTGCAGGTTGTAGCAATATACGTGGAAGCAGAGGGTCTTGCCGTGGTCCTCGACCGATTGCGCCTCAAGGCGCACGCCACGGCAGACAAGTTCCTCTTCGTTATACATGGGCGTGACGCGGTAGAGCACATGGTTGCCCGTGTCGCGGATGTAGCCGAGAATCTGCTCCTCAAACGGCAGCATGCCCGTTTCGTTGAGATAGCGCGTGCCGGTGAGGAGATTTTTGCGGTTGGCGTTTTCGCCGCAGAGCGACCAGGCGATAAGGTGGCAGCGGTTGTAGAGGCTCTGGCCCGGAATAAAGTCGTAGCGCTGCTGGTGCCAACCGGCAGGATGGATACGCGAGATATCGCCGCGCTCGCCTTGACCGAGTGATTCGGGGCCCACGCAGGCGAGTGCTTTGCGGGTGCGGCCCAGGCTGTCGAGCTTGGAGAACTTCTTAAAGCAGCCCTCTTCTGTAGCGCGCTCGTATTCATCGAGCGTGAATGATGGTGTGCCGAGCGGGTGCGTGCTGTCGGCGCGAAGGGCAACGTAGGGGTTGCCGGCGTAGTCGGGAATGCTGCTGAGATAAACACCGCGGGCGCGGTTGAGGTCGGGGTTTTCGACCTCGTCGATGGGGGTGGCGGCACTGTCCGCGGAAACGTCGTCATCGGTGTCGGTTGCGGCGGAATCGGAGCCATCGCCAGAGTCCTGGCCGTTTTGAGGGTCCGGGGAGCTCGCCGTTCCCGATTCGAGCCGGGCAACCAGGTCTGCCTCGTCGTCGGTGCGGCTGGGGCTCTCGTTTTGTTTTTCGGCCAGAGCCGCCGCCTGCTCATCGCTTTGCGGCGACAGCAGCTTGGGCGCTCCGTCGAGCGATCCCGTAAACAGCGCAAACCCCAGCACCACGGCGGTGCCGATGGAAAGTACTTGCTTGTAGGTGGACTTGCGCGACATTGAGGCTCCTGGATGGACGGTTGGGAATCTACCAGTCTAGCAGGAGCCGGCAGGGGCCGTTCTGTCGAACAAATACTCAAGATTTTGGGGCAAACGCTGCTGGTTCATTTGCCTCATATGGAGCTGCAGCGGTTATGCATGTGGGGCTATTCGGAGTTTCCCCAGATAAAACCTACCAAAATAAACCTGTCCTTTTTTGGCAGGCTAATCGTGAGTTATTTCACCGCAACTTAGGGTACGGTTAGGAAGTGTGCACCTTAAAGAGTGGAGCCCTTGATTAGAGAGATTACGCTCGTCTCTCTAAATATCTCTTTAAAGAGAAGGTCAGTTAAAGAGATAACATTAGGAAATCTAGCAGTGAATTTGATGCATCTCTCTAAATTTCTCTCTAAAATAAGATGCCTATCTCTATAAAGTTAGAGAGATATACTATACTTTAGAGAGATAAATCTATCGTTTTAGAGAGACGGAATGCCAATGCTGCTGGATGAACCTCTTGGCCTTATCGTTGAGCGCCTTCGCAGGCGGGGGACTGATGACGCATCGGTAGAAGTTAAAGCCTGCACGAATAAATTGAGCGCAGACGTATGGGAGACAGTGAGCGCTTTTGCGAACACTGCGGGTGGGCTCATTATTTTGGGCCTAAACGAAGCCGAAGGATTTGTTCCTTCGGCTAACTTTGCTATCGATAGGGTGCGCGATCAGTTTGTTTCGGGTATCGGAGACGGAGGCTCAGCGGCAGTGGTGACCCATGCGCCGCGGTACGAGCTTGATCGAGGCGAGGTCGACGGGCTCCAGGTGCTTCTGGTGCGCATCTTTGAACTTGAGCTTAAAGCGAAGCCTTGCTATATCGGCGCGCGCGGCGTGCAGAACGGTAGCTACAAGCGCGTGGATGATAAAGATATCAAGATGTCACCCGCTGAGCTATATGAGCTGCAGAGTGCGTTGCTTCCGAGCGATGCAGACGGCACGGTGGTTTCGGAGGCAACGGTCGAGGATTTGGATCCAGATGTCGTGCGGTCTATTATCGCAAATCGCCGGCTGCAGACCCCGCGCGTTTTGCGCGGGGCCGATACGCTGGAAAAGCAGCTGGTCAGACTCAATATCACTACAAAGGATGGTGCCGTGAAGCTCGCGGGGCTTCTGTCGGCGGGAATTTACCCCCAGCAGTTCTATCCCAAACTGATGATCGATGTCGCCGTTCATTCCGATGTGGAAAAATCTGCACCCGGGCAACCCCGGTTTATTGACCGCCAGTTGTGCGATGGCCCGATTCCGGCTTGCATCGAAGATGCCCTTGCCGCGATTGGACGGAACTTGCGCAAAGCGGCGATAGTGCAAGGTGCTGGCAGAAGGGAGGATTGGGAAGTTCCCCAGGAGGTTTTGCGCGAGGCCTTGGCAAATGCCTGCATCCATCGAGAATATTCGCCCATGTTTGTGGGGCAGGCCGTGAGTGTCGATATCTATCCAGACAGAATAGAGATCAAAAACCCCGGTGGGCTTTGGGGAGGAAAGACGGTGGACAATCTTGCAGACGGGGAATCGCGCTGCCGAAACCCAAAGCTCATGAGCCTAATGGGGGCGACGCCGTTAGAGCATGCCGAGGGGGCTGTTGTAGAAAGCCAGGGATCTGGTATCCCGGCTATGATTCGCGAGATGGAGTCTCGTTCGCTTGGAAGGCCGAAATTTATCGTTAAGGCCGATTCGTTTACGGTGCTGCTTTCCCGGCACGGGGCGGAGCTTGCTGAAAACCGCACGTGGATTCAGAGCCATGTGGGCACCGAGCTGACGGATCGCGAGGAAACATTGCTCATGTTTATGCGGGAGCATGGGTGCGTATGCGATGTTCAAAAAATACGAGAGGCCCTGAAGTGGGATTCGGATGACATTCGCCTGATCTGCGGGGATCTTGTCGATAAACATGTCCTGTCAAAATGTGGCAAAGACACGTTTGAGATTATCGATATGAGCAGAGAATCGTCAGCTTCGACAGCGGATAGGATCCTGGAGGCTCTCAGCGCCGAAGTGGATATGACGGCGCGAGAAATAGCGGTTGCATCGGGGGTCAAAATTTCGTCCGTCCGCTACCATCTGCCAAAAATGGCGGATAAAGGACTCATCGAAGTAATGGGTTCGTCGACGAGCCGCAACCGCCGCTATCGGAAGAAGTAGATGCAGCCGAATTGCCCCTCTATCGTCTCTCGAAGTTTGATGGGTGCTAGAGGGGCGACTGCCTCGCGATATTTCCCCAGATAAAACCTGCCAAAATAAACCTGTCCCTTTTTGGCAGGTTACTGGTTCATGTTGCCGTGGATGTAGGGGGTAACCTCGGGGGAGATATGGTCGCAGCCCAGCTCGCGCAGCGCGGACTCGATGGCGGCGGGCAGCGGGGTCTTGCCCTCGGCATCGACGGCGGTGCCGCCGAGCGCGGCGATCTTGGCGACATCTGCGGGAGCGGCCTCGATATGCATGCAGCCGCCGACCAGGCGTGCGCGGACCTGAGCCAAGTCAAGATCGTGCAGGTAATCCTCGCAGGCGCGGATCAGGGAGACCTTCTCGAACGTAAGCTCCTCGCCCGTGGGGACGCGGGTGGCAAGGCAGGCTCCCGCCGGCAGGTTCCAAACGGGATAGCCCCATGCACGCAGCAGCTCGCGCTCTTCGTCCTTGGTAAAGCCGACCTCCATAAGAGGGGAGCGTACGCCGAGCTCTTCTGCCGCGCGCATGCCGGGGCGGTAGTCGCCGCGATCACTTGCATTGCTGCCATCGATGACGGTGGGAAAGCCGAGCGACTTGGCGTGGTTGACGATGGCGGTAAAGCCGGCGTGCTTGCAGTGGTAGCAGCGATTAGCATCGTTGCAGGCTACTTGGGGGAGCTGCAGCTGATCCACCGAAAGATTGAGCACGGGGAGCTTAAAATGTGCCCCTTCATTGGCTTGTCTATCAACGGACCGCTCAAACGAAGCCTGCTCGGGCGTGCCGATGAGCGGCGTGGTGAGATGGACGAGGAGGGTATTGGTAGGCATGATGCGGGCGCATACGGCGGCCAAAAAGCTGCTGTCAACGCCGCCGGAAAACCCGATAGCCACGCGCCCGTATGCCAAAAGCAGCTGTTCGAGCGCCGATAGCTTGTCTTGAAGCTCCTCTGCGGGTGCCGTGGTGTCTAAAATCATGAAACGATCCTTATCGTTGAGTACTCGATCGAAAACTATAATCCTAATGCGTTACTTGCCATAAGACTTCTATCTGTGTAACGAAAGTGCAATATGGCATATACGTTATATACAAGTTGCCAAATGCGGTAGAGTTGCAGCAACGCGACAGCGAGAGTCGATGGGGGATCGATATGATCAAGGCTGTTATTTTTGACATGGATGGAACGCTGGTCGATACCGAGCGTTTGGGGATTAAGGCCTGGAAGGCAGGCGCCGCTGAGCTGGGGCTCGCGATTGATGAAGCGCTGATCCATCAGTTTATCGGCCG
>DBFWDM010000216.1:0-4287 GCA_048484635.1 Collinsella sp. | reverse complement strand
CGCCGCTTTTCTTTTTTGGCCACATGCCACCAAGGAGAACCTCCCCATGCACAACAAGCGCGTGCTCGTCGCCATGAGCGGCGGCGTCGATTCCAGCGTGACCGCGTACCTGCTCAAAAGCCAGGGCTACGAATGCGTCGGTGCCACCATGCGCCTCACCTGCCCCGCACCCGACCCCGCCACGGGCATGAGTAAGGTCGACCGCGACATCGCCGACGCGAAGGCGGTCGCCGAGCGCATAGGCATTCCGCACCATGTGCTCGACTTGCAGCAAACCTTCGACCGCAACGTGATCGAGCGCTTTGTGAACGCCTACCAGGAGGGGCTGACGCCCAATCCGTGCATTATCTGCAACCGCCACATTAAGTTTGGCGCGCTGCTCGATGCGGCGCTGGACATGGGCTGCGACTGCATCGCCACGGGCCACTATGCCAAAACGAACCAGGCGCCCGATGGCACCTGGCAGCTCCATCGCGGCGAGGACCCCAAAAAGGACCAAAGCTACTTTTTGTATTCGCTTACGCAGGAGCGCCTGGCGCACACGATCTTTCCGCTGGCAGGCCTAGACAAAGAGCGCGACGTGCGCCGAATAGCCGCCGAGCAGGGCTTTACCAACGCCCAGAAGGCCGAAAGCGAGGACATCTGCTTTATTCCAGACGGTGACTACGCGGGCTATATCGAGCGCCGCTGCGGACATCCCGCTGCACCGGGCGACATTGTGTGGCGCGACGGCAGCGTGGTCGGGCGCCACAACGGCGCGCTGCGCTACACCATCGGCCAGCGCAAGGGCCTGGGCGTAGCGATGGCGCATCCCGTGTATGTGACGGGCGTCGATGCCGCCAGCAACACCGTGCATCTGGGCGAGGCCGAGGACCTGGCGGCCACAGCGCTCACGGCCGATGAGTGGATCTGGAGCGCGCCGGATACGCGCATGGAGGCGGAGCTCGACGCCGGCGGCATTCGCGTAGGTGCCAAGTACCGCTACCGTCAGAAAGACCAGGCAGCGACCCTTACGCGCGGCGAAGACGGACAAATGCTGCTGACTTTTGACGAGCCGCAGCGCGCCATCGCCCCCGGACAGGCCGTCGTCGTCTACCGCGGCGACGTCGTCTTGGGCGGCGGCACGGTGACCAGCGCACTTAAGTAGCCGCAGGTTTATCGCTGCACGTGTCGAAGCACTTCAATAGCAGCACTAACCTCGATAACGCGACGCTCGAGGCCGCGGCAAATGGCCTCGAGTCGACCCTCCGCCGTCGCCCATTCGCTCTGCGAAAGAATCTCGATCGCCTCATCAACAAATCCGTTGAGCCGCGATGCGTCGAACCAATCGAGTGAGTCCGCAAGCGCCAGCTGGACGGAAGGGTCGGGCCCAAACGGCTTAGCGAAAAACCCAAACTCCCCAGCTGCGAGCACAGCAGTTGGTACGTTGTACCACAGGCAGTTGCCGCTATCGAACAGCGGAGCAGGTTTTATCTCCAGGGTGTCGACATTGCGGATGATACCGAAGTTTCGCCAATGGCGGTCGCTGTTGGCCAAAAGGGCATCGCAAACGATCATCTGCGACATAGACCTTCTCACAGCGGCCTCATCGACACCATGCTTGCCGAGGTAGCAACAGTATCGATCGTATGTCGAGTTTCCCCGCTGGCTACCAAGTGCGCCCTTAACGTAAACAGCCGGAACGTATTCCTCGCGGCCGTCAAGAAAGTCGTCGCACAGGCACACAGGGCCATCGAACATCCACTCAACCGTATAAGGAACAAACTCGCCCTCCGACAGCAAGCGACGATGTAGAGCCGTTGCAACCGCCTCGTTAAAGGGACGCTGATCGTCCATCCCGCAACCTTTAGCCAAAACGCGAATGCCGTTTCGGATCATCCACGATTTAGGAAGCTCGCCCTCGGATGTGTTGTCGGGATTTTTAAGACCGATGCCTTCCAGCCAACCCGAGCGCTCTTCGGGCGCCGATCGCTCAAAATCGTTCTCGAAGTAATTGAGGTTTCGCCATTCGAGCCCGTCGCATTCTGCCGGCCGCAGCCAATAACAATCCGAAAGTGATAGACCCAGGCACTGAACCGGCACCTCAACGCCGTTAGCAATCCCCAGCTCGCGGTAGCGCGAAATAAGCCCAGGGCGGACGTCAGGCACCGACCGATGGCTCCACCACACGTTGAGCTCCCGTTTATTCACCGTAGGAGAAGAGCTCGAGCACGTGCCAAACGGCATTCGTTGCGCATCGAGGACCTCGGCGATTTCGAAGGGAAACTCACGCGTCGGATCAAATGAGACACGAGCGACCTCGTAATCGGCGGACATCAGCGTAAACTTGCGCCCCACATCGGCCGCAGGACGACGTCCACGTTTGCGGACCTTTTGATAAGCGACCGCGGAATTGTACTCGACCATCTTCCGTCCGCCCACAATATCGCACGCGAGCGTTCCCGATGAGGCAAGTTGAGATATGCGGGCTTTCGTAACGCCCAGCAGGCGGGCAGCATCACCCATAGACAAGTACTCAGACGTATCCATACACCGCATCACCTCGTTAAATAATTTAAACGTTTAGTTAATAGATTACATACATCATAATACTAAACAACCAAAAGCGAAAAAAGGCCCGAGAAATCGGGCCTTAGCGATTGGTCAGCCGAGTCGCAAGCTACTCCCCTAGCGCTGAACGTAGGCGCGAACCAACTCGTAGGTATTGCGCACGCCGTCGATGTGGCTGCGCTCGTAGTTGTGGCTCGCGTACACGCCGGGGCCGATCAGACCATGGCGAATGTCGTAGCCGGCCGAGAGCGTGGCCTCGACGTCGGAGCCATAGTGCGGGTACACATCGATGGCGTAATCGAGCTCCAGCTCGCGCGCGATGTTGGACAGCGTGGTTACCAGGTCGTAGTTGTACGGACCGCCCGAATCCTTGGCGCAAATCGAAACCATGCGCTCGGTGCAGCCCAGGTCGTCGCCCACGCAGCCCATGTCCACGCTGATCATCTCGCGCGTGTCGGCCGGCACAAAGGCACCGCCGTGGCCGACCTCCTCGTACACCGTAAAGAGCAACGAAACCTTGCGCGAAAGCGTCACCTCGCCTTCGGCGACGGCGCGGGCCAAACCCAGCAGAATCGACGCGGACAGCTTGTCGTCAAGGAAGCGACTCTTGATGTAGCCGCTCTCCGTCACCGTGGTGCGCGGATCCATAGCGATGATGTCGCCGGTTTGAATACCCAGCTCGAGCACATCGTCCTTGCTGTCAACGTTCTCGTCGAGCAGGATTTCCATGTTCTTCTCGATGGTCTTGACCGGCTCATCGGCCACATGCGCCGAAGGCTCGGTATTGAGGACCACGCCCGTGTAGACATTGCCGTCGCGCGTATAAACGGTGCAGTTCTCGCCATCGGCCGTAGACCACTGATGCCCGCCGAGGGTCGTGGGGCGCAGGCGACCATTGTCCTTAATGGAACGCACCATGGCGCCCAGGGTATCGACATGGCTCGCCAACACGAGCGGCTCACCCTCACCACCAAGCCCAACGAGCACATTGCCCTTATTGGAGCGCTCGGGCCCAAAGCCCATATCGCGCAACGTCTCCATCAGATAATCAGTCGCCGCACGGGTATAGCCTGTAGGCGAAGCAATAGAAGTCAGCGCCTTCAACTGGTCAGTAATATAGGAGAGCGTAGAATCCATCTTGGACACCAAAGTCACCCTTTCATATCGAATTAAACCCACAGCAACGATACCACCGCGAACCATCTTTTTACCTAGCGAGATGACCCATTGAGTTCTTCAGAACTGCGCCCGCCACGATAACGAGCCGGCGGGCCCCTGCCCGTTAGCCCCACAATCTTTCCGCAGGACGGAGGAAGCCCCCGCCGCACGAAGTGCGCAGCGGGGGCTTCCGACATGCCCGAGGACGATTGTGGGGCTAACGGGCAGGGGCCCGCCGAACCAAGTTAGGCAGCCGGGCAGATCTTCTTGAAGAGCTCGATGACGTCGTCGAGCGTCGCCTCGCGCGGGTTGCCCGGGAAGCAGGCGTCGGCCATGGCGTCCTTGGCCAGGACCTCGATCTCGTCAGCCTTCATGGCCTCGCAGACGTGCGGGATGTTCACGTCGGCGGAAAGCTGCTTAACGGCGGCGATAGCGGCGTCGGCAGCCTCGTCGGTGCTCATGCCCGAGGTGTCAACGCCCATGGCGACGGCAACCTTGGCCAGGCGCTCGGCGCAAACCGGCTTGTTGAACTCCATGGCGATCGGCAGCAGCATGGCGCAAGCAACGCCGTGCGGGGTG
>DBFWDM010000215.1:0-6547 GCA_048484635.1 Collinsella sp. | reverse complement strand
CGTCGTCTTAAGCGATGACATAGGCGCCCACCCCCGATAGGGGCAGGTCGCCGCGATACCTCTCACGGTTCATAGCGATGAGTCCTCTGTGTATGCCCGCTTCGGCAGGCAGATCTGTTGAACGGATTTATTATACCGTGCGGCACGGACGCAAAACGCCGCGGTGCGCCGCGGTTTCGGCAAACGATGGCGGTAATGGCCTCGAAATAATCGAGCGTTTCAGCCGCACGGACGCATACGAGCGTCTAGCATATCCATACAAACGAGTTCGCGGATAAAGGGAGTCACGGGACATATGAAGCAATGGGCTGGACTGGGAAAGTTCCTCGCGGGGCATATGCAGATCATCGTTCCGATTTGCGTGGCGCTCGGAGTGCTCTTTCCCCAGCAGATCGGCGTGCTCAAGCCCATTGTTCCCGCCCTCTTCGCCTTTATGACGTTTCAGGGCGCGCTCAGCAACACTTTTCACCAGGTAGCCGAGGTGTTCCACCGTCCGCTGCACCTGATTCTGGCGCTGCTGGTCTCGGCAGTGCTTATTCCCATCGCGGCGTATGCCATAGGGTCACTCTTCTTTGGCTCCAACCCCAACCTTGTCTGCGGCATCGTGCTCGAGTACAGCGTGCCCGTGGCCGTCACCGCTTTTATGTGGATCAGCATGTTCGGCGGCAACGGCCCGCTCGCGCTCACCATCATCCTGACGTCCTCGGTTATCTCCCCTGTGACGATTCCACTCACGCTTAAGCTCTTGCTGGGTGCCACCGTCTCGATCGATGTGCCGAGCATGATGCAAGACATGGCCTTTATGATCGCCATCCCCGCCGTGCTCGGCATCGTGATCAACGAGCTCACGCGTGGATGGGGACACGAGAAGCTCTCCCCCGCGCTCTCGCCCGCTTGCAAATTCATGATGATGGGCGTTATCGCCTCCAACTCCACCGCCATGAGCGAGTACGTGCTGCACATGAACGCGGTGCGCCTGGAAGTCGCCCTCTTTATTTTGACCTTCGCCATCAGCGGCTTTGTCATCGGTTTTCTGGTCGCCCGTGCGCTGCATCTGCCATATAGCGAGACGGCTACCATGTGCTTTACCTGCGGCATGCGTAACATCTCTTCGGGCGCCGTCATCGCCACGCAATACTTTCCGGGCGAAGTCGTATTCCCCGTCATGTGCGGCACGCTGTTTCAGCAGGTACTCGCCTCGCTTATCGGGCATCTCTTTGAGCGTCTAACCGGCGAGGAGCGCGCCGCCCAGCGCAAGCGGGTCGAGGCCGGCCGCGACGCCATGGCACGCTAGACTGTCCGCAGTGTGCGGGCGCTCACTTTACGATGTGAGCGCCTCCAGATGTGCACGGAGTCGCTCCGCATCGACATCGAGCGTGGTCTCAGCATTGACCTGGGCCAAACGATAGCCGACAAAGTAGGGCGAAGCCACCCAACGCGGCAGCGCCTTGGCAATGGTCCGACCGCCCAGGTGATAGAAGAACAGGTTATACGACTCTGCGCGACCACCGTGGTGCTCGTTCAGGATATAGCGCAGAGCTACCTGGATCGCATCGGCGAAGAGATCCGCCTCGGCTTGGTCTCTCGTGTCATCGCTGGCAGCGATTCCCTGCGGGGCTGAAACGTTGATCTCAAAGAACCCCATGATCGGTTCGGTTGAGATGTTGACCGCGATTCTCCCCTGTTGCCAGAGATTGATGCCTTCGAAATTGGCAGAAGTCAGCGAAGTGTAGCCGTCTTCCTGCTCCAAACCCACAATCTGCATGTGCGGATGAACGAGGCTACCGCCCGAGAGCGGACCCTTGTTCTTGTACATGAGCACGCTTCGATACTGCTGTGAATCAATCATCTGCTGCCAGCAACCCAGGGCAAACCGCATCACATGGTGGAGTTCATCCGGCTCATAGGTCACCAGGTCGGCATCGTGATCGGCCGACTCGATCAGCACGGTTTGACGGGTGGCGCGCAGGGTCTTGAACTTATTCTCGAGCCAGATGCAGTCACCATCGCGCTGGATGATGTTGGCAAGCCCCTCCGTGTCGCAAAAGGGGCACGCGGTGCCAGGGCGACGATTATCGTCAGGCTTACCGCTCGCCTGCTGAACGTCAAATACCAGCGCCACGGGTTATACCTCCAGCGGCACGATCTTGGTGCCATGGAGCTCGGAGACGCCTAGCGCCGCCGCGACCGTGTCGCGATTTGCCGTAGTGATGCCGCCGCCGGGAAGGATGGTCAAACGATCGCCCGCATACTCGATTAAACGAGCCAGGTGATCAAAATTATCCTCGATCGACGTACCGGCAGCGCCGCCATGCGTGAGGATGCGCGTAACGCCGCAGTCGGCAAGTGTATCAATCGCATCGAGCTGAGCCTCGGGCGAGAGCTGGTCAAATGCCATGTGGAAGGTGATGTCGATGGGCTCACGCTTGCATTCCTCGGTCGCGCAGCCCGCGGCCATCACGAGGGCGCCCAACGTAAGCTCGTCGAGTGCCCATCCGCCAGCGCAGGGCTTGCAGCAGCCAAAGACCAAGCCGTCAACGCCGGCGCTCACGGCAAGGCCCAGGTCCATCTCCATCATACGCAACTCGTCCTGGTTGTAGTGAAAGTCGCCGCCACGCGGACGGATCATGCACATCACCCGTGCATCGTGCTCGTGTGCATAGTTGGTCGTAGCGCTGATAACGCCGGCCGAAGGCGTGGTGCCACCGACGGCAAGGTTGTCGCACAGCTCGATACGCCTTGCACCGGCATCGATAGCCGCCGGCACCCGCTCAAAGTTCTCGGCACAAAACTCGTACAGCATAGATAGACCCCAAAAGACAGCAGATGTTTTCCGACGGGCATTGTCACACATCCCCATGAAGTTGCGGTGGAATGGGGACTCTTTTGGCCTCCGAGACTCCCATTTAGTCCCTATTTCGCCGCAACTTAAAAAGGGGCGCTGACTGAGATGGTCAGCGCCCCTTTTGTTAGGTGGGTTAGCCTCCGAGGTAGGCTTTGCGGACGTTGTCGTCATGCAGGAGCTCTTGGCCGGTGCCGGTCATGGTGATCTTGCCGGTCTCGAGCACGTAACCGCGTGTGGCGATGGAAAGCGCCATCTGCGCGTTTTGCTCGACCAGAAGCACCGTGGTGCCGGCCTTGTGAAGGTCCTCGACAATCTGGAAGATCTGTTCAATCAGAATCGGCGCCAGACCCATGGAAGGTTCGTCGAGCATAAGCAGTTTGGGGTTACTCATAAGGGCGCGCCCCATAACGAGCATCTGCTGCTCGCCGCCCGAAAGGGTGCCGGCGACCTGGCGACGACGTTCCTTCAGGCGCGGGAACTGCTCGTAGACGCGCTCCAGGCCCGGAGCCACCGTGGACTTGGGCTGCGTATAGGCACCCATCTCCAGGTTCTCCTCGACCGTCATCTGCAAAAAGGCGCGACGACCCTCGGGAACCTGAGCCAGGCCCTTACCAACCAGCTTATCAGCGGGCGTATGAGTAATGTCCTCGCCCATAAACTTGATGGAACCGGTCTTGGAACGCAGCAGGCCCGAGACGGTCTTGAGCGTTGTGGACTTGCCGGCACCGTTGGCGCCAATCAAGGCCACGATCTCGCCCTCGTTAACGTTAAAGGAGATGTCCTTAATGGCGTGGATGGCGCCGTACCAGACGTTGATGTTGTAGACGGAAAGCATCGGCTCTGCCATTTAGTTCTCCCCCTTATCCTGCTTGCCCAGATATGCCTCAATAACAGCGTCGTTGTTCTGGATTTCCTCTGCCGTGCCCTTGGCGATGACCTTACCAAAGTTGAGCACGCAGATGCCCTCGCAGATGTTCATAACGAGCGACATATCATGCTCGATAAGCATGATAGCAATGCCAAAGGTGTCGCGAATCTTGACGATGTTCTCCATGAGCTCCGCGGTCTCGGACGGGTTCATGCCGGCAGCAGGCTCGTCGAGCAGCAGTAGCTTGGGGTTGGTGGCAAGCGCGCGGACGATCTCCAGACGACGCTGAGCGCCGTAAGGCAGCGATCCGGCCTGCTCGTTTGCCAGATGCTCCATATCAAAGATGGACAGCAGCTCCATGGCGCGCTCGTGAGCAGCCTTCTCGTGCTTCCAATACGTCGGCAGGCGCAGCACGCCCTCAAAGCCGGAGTAACGCTCCTGGTTATGCAGGCCGACCTTGACGTTATCCTCCACCGTCATGGTGTTGAATAGGCGAATGTTCTGGAAGGTACGGGCAATACCCATGCGGTTGACCTGGTAGACCGACTTGCCCGAGGTGTCCTCGCCGTCGAGCAGGATGGTGCCATGCGTGGGCTGGTACACCTTGGTGAGCAGGTTGAAGACCGTGGTCTTGCCGGCGCCGTTGGGACCGATCAGACCGGCGATCTCGGTCTTGCCGATAGTCAGGCTAAAGTCGTCGACTGCCTTAAGGCCACCGAACTCAATGCCCAGGTGGATGCACTCGAGTGCAGGGCGCTCGCCCAGGTCACGATCGGGAACGATGGCGCCAGAAGGATACGGGACCATCTTGCCCTTCTTGAACTCAAATTTACTGGGCATCGGCTGCCACCTCCTTCTTGGAAGCAAAGCGGTCCTTGACGCGACCGAAGAACGCCTTGAGCTGCGGGTTGTTGGTAAAAATCATGACCAGGATCAGCACGATGGCGTAGATGAGCATGCGGTAGTCCGAGAACTGACGAAGCAGCTCGGGAAGCACCGTGAGCAACGCCGCCGCGATGACGGAACCGCGCATGTTGCCCAGGCCGCCCAGGACCACGAACACCAGAATGAGGATCGACGTGTTGAAGTCGAACTTGGTGGCGGAGAGCTGCGAGAAGTTACCGCCGAAGAGAGCTCCGGCAGCACCGGCGAGGGCAGCGGAAACCACGAAGGCGATCATGCGGTACTCCGTGACGGAGATGCCTACGGACTCGGCTGCAATCTTGTTATCGCGCACGGCCATAATGGCACGGCCGGTACGGCTGCGGACCAGGTTGAGCACGATCACGAGTGCGACCATGACCAGGATGGCACCGGCGAGGAAGGTCGAGTACGTCGACACGCCCGAGGCGCCCTGGGCGCCCTTGATGATGGCGGTGCCGTCCTCGAGCAGGTGCAGGTCGTCGATCGTAGAGTTGCCCGTGATGTTAAAAATCACGTGCAGGCCGCGGGAGTCGACGCCCACAATGAGGCAGGTGACGATCTCTTTGATGATCTCGCCAAAAGCCAGGGTCACGATGGCCAGATAGTCGCCGCTCAGGCGCAGGACCGGGATACCAATCAAGAAGCCCAAGATGGCAGCGGCGATAGCGCCGACCACAATGCTGATGATCAGACGCATCGGATCGGACGGAACGGCGCTCTCCAGCGCGACGGCGGTGACGATGCCCGTGTAGGCACCGACGCTCATAAAGCCCGCGTGGCCCAGCGACAAGTCGCCCGCGATGCCGACGACGAGGTTGAGGGAAATGGCCATGACGATATAGGCCGTGATGGGAACCAGCTGACCGGCGATCATGCGCGGAATCATGTGGTTAGACTGCATAAAGAACACGATGGCGAAGGCCACGATGCACATGGCGTACGTGACAAAGTCGTGACGCGTCTGCTTGTCTTTAAGAAACTTCATAACGCTCACCTACACCTTCTCGGGGACGTACTTGCCCAAGAGGCCGGCAGGCTTGACGAGCAGGACGATGATCAAAACACCAAAGACGATGGAGTTGGCAAGGCTCGTGGAAATGTAAGCCTGCGCCATCGCCTCGATGATGCCGATGAGAATGCCACCGACAAAGGCACCGGGGATGGAGCCGATGCCGCCGAAGACGGCGGCGTCGAAGGCCTTGATGCCAGGCATGGCACCCGTCGTGGGCTGCAGCACCGGCGAGTAGGAGCACAGGAGCACGCCGGCGATGGCGGCAAGCGCCGAGCCGATGGCAAACGTCATCGAGATGGTGCGGTTGACGTTGATGCCCATGAGCTGAGCGGCGGCCTTGTCCTCGGACACGGCGCGCATGGCCTTGCCCATCTTGGTCTTACCTGTAAAGAACATCAGGCCGGCCATGATAACCAGGCAGGCGACGATGGTGACGAGCGAGACGGCGCTTACGTTGAACTTGGCCAAGAACTCCGGCACCTGGAAGGTGACGAGCGAAGTGAAGTTCTTGGGCGTGGCGCCCCACAGAAGCTGCGCGGCGTTCTGCAGGAAGTAAGACACGCCGATAGCCGTGATCAGAACGGCCAGCGGGCCTGCTTGGCGCAGCGGCTTATAGGCCAGACCCTCGATGAGAACGCCGAGAACAGTGCAGACCACACAAGAAAGAATTACAGATACCCAGCCCGGGAGGCCGAGATACGACGTGGCGCAGAACGAAACATAGGCACCGACCATGATGACGTCGCCGTGAGCGAAGTTCAGCATCTTGGCGATACCGTAGACCATGGTGTAGCCCAACGCGATGATGGCGTAGACGCTGCCCATGGACAGGCCGTTGACCAGGTATTGGATAAAGACCGTCATGTTCCACATCCCCCTTTCGAATAGGTTTCCAGTT
>DBFWDM010000214.1:0-3224 GCA_048484635.1 Collinsella sp. | reverse complement strand
ACAACGGAGTCGCTGATGTAGATGTGACCGCCAGCGACGTTTGGCTGGTGGTTTCTGGTAGAGATTGCAACCGAGAATTTGCCTTCCGCGAACGCGTCCACGATGGAACCATTCTTGATGACGATGTCGTCCCCGTCAGTGATGAGGGCGATGGCCTGGCCGCCGCTCGCGCTTGTGCGGACCGTCACGGTCGCGTGATCGAGCATAACGCCCTTGTAGGCATAGACACCATATTCAACACCGCTTGCGTCAAGGGAGGCGTTCGTGACCGCGAGACTGCCCTCAGCGTCGACGGCAAGATCTCCCTGGGAGCTTGCCTCGACCTGGCTGCCGCCCGAGATGTCGATGTTGCCGTCAGCCCAAATCGCCGCTTCTTCTATCGAGCTTGCTTCTACCTTGCCACCGCCTTTGATGATGAGGTCACTGCCCGCGGCGACGCCGTAACCTTCGCCTCCTTTAGCGATCACTGTGCCAGAGGAATCGATGGTGGTCTTGCCCTTGGATTGGATACCTTCGGTACCGCCCGTTGCATTCACGGTGCCCGAGCCCGTGATAGAGAGGTCGCCCTTTGCCTCAATTCCGTCGGAAGTAGTGCTTGTGGTGTTCACGGTGCCTGGGCCAGAAATGGAGAGGTCGCCTGTGGATTTAATTGCATCGGCCTCGGCTGTCACATTGAGCTCATCCGTGCTATTCGAGCTCGTTATGTTCAACTCCGCTTTCTGGTTAGTGCCATCCTGCGCTTTGATGGCGGCTCCGGTGTAATCGGGTTCGGTTTTCACGGTGTTCTTGCCCTCGTACGCAATGTTGAGCTTGCCCGCGGCCTTGATCTCGCCGCCGTCATAGCCGTTGAGCTTCATGTCGTCGGCGCCGTCCCAGCTCCAGGTGCCGGCCTCGTCGCCCGCCGCGATGCCGGCGTTGTACTGGGTGCCGCCGACGTCTACCCACTCCGCCGCGAGCGAGACGCTCGGCATGAGCAGCGAGCTCACCGTGAGCGCGCAGGCCAGGCCGCAGACGATGCGGCGTGTCACGCGACGCCAGCTGCCGTGTGCGAGCAACGTGCGACGGCGCACGTCGGGCTCGGCAAAATGGGCTCCAGAGGTTTTGTCATTGCGCTTGGGGGTCGTGAACAAGGCGGCCATGGTTACTCCCATCCTCATAGGGCCTATGCGATTACGCCCAGCATATCTGCAGGATGTAGCCGGCGGTAGTGCCGTTTGGAGGGCAAAATGTCCAAAACTTGGGAAGCAATACATCGCGCGTCCGTGCGTTGCCTGGCTTTAAAAGAAAAGCGCGGAGCCGCTCGATGCGACTCCGCGCTTTGGTGTTCTGCTTTGGCAGCTTTGCCGCTACGCTACAAAGAAGTAGACGAGGAAGGCGAGGGCTGCGATCCACATGAGCGGCTTGATCTTGGAGGCCTCACCCTTAAAGAGCGCGACGATCACGTAAGCGATAAAGCCCAGGCCAATGCCGGCAGAGATGGAGTAAGTGAAGGGCACGCCGGCGACAATCATGAACGCCGGGAAACCCTGCGACACGTCGGACCAGTCGATCTCGGAGGCCTCGCTCATCATGAGGTAGCCGACGTAGACCAGAGCACCGCAGGTGGCGGCGCTGGAAACGATGGTGACGATGGGGGAGAAGAACGCGGCGAGAATGAACAGCACGCCGGTGGTGACGGAGGTGAGGCCCGTGCGGCCACCGTCGGCAGCGCCAGAGGTGGACTCGACGAAGGTGGTGATGGAGGAGACGCCCATAAAGCCACCGGCAGCAGCGGCCACGGAGTCGACGACCAGGATGGGACGGATGTCCTCGACATTGCCGTCCTCGGTCAAGAACTCGCCCTGCTTGGCGACGGCCATCGCGGTGCCCATGGTGTCGAAGAAGTCACTCATGAGCAGCGAGAAGGCAACGACGAGCAGCATCGGGTCGGTCAGAACCTTCACGATGGCCATGTTGCCGTCGGCGGTGCTGGCAAACGGGGCGCCAAAGGTCGAGAAGTTGAGCGGGGCGATAAGGCCCTCGGGCGCATGGGTGACGCCCAGCGGGATACCGGCGATAACGGCGACGATGATGCCGATGAGCAGCGAGCCCGGCACGTTGCGGGAAGCCAGGGCAACCGTCACGACGATGGAGATGATGCCGACGATAAAGGTGGGGGAGGCGATGTCGCCCAGGCCGACGAGCGTACCGGCGCCAGCGGTGATGATGCCGGCGTCGCACAGGCCGATCATGGCGATGAACAGACCCAAGCCAACCGAGATGGCGTGGCGCAGGACCACAGGGATGGCATCCATGATGGCCTCGCGCAGGCCGCACAGGACGAGCAGCAAGATGACGATACCCTCGAGGAAGATAACGCTCATGGCCACGTGCCAGTCACCGCCGCACATGGTGGTGGCGATGCCCGCGATCATGGCGTTGATGCCCAGGCCCGACGCGCAGGCGAGCGGGCGGTTGGCGAAGACGCCCATGCAGATGGTCATGATGCCGGCGCCCAGGCAGGTGGCGCAGGCGAGCGCTCCCGCATCGATGCCGGCGCCCGAGAGCACCGCGGGGTTGACGGCAATGATGTAGGCCATTGCCAGGAACGTTGTCAGTCCAGCGCGAAGTTCGGTCCCGATTGTGGACTTGCGCTCGCTGACGTGAAATAGTTCGTCCATGCATACCCTTTCCTTGTTCGGCCCCGAGTTTAGGCCGATTGACACGAACTCACTCACTATATCGCCTTTACAACCTTGCTGTTCCTCACATGTTGATGTTCGGCGCTTTGTAGCGGACGGGCGGTATTTTCCGTATGAAAATGTGTGGGTACCGTATACTTAAGCAGTTACAACGACCCCTATGGAGGAACGTATGATTAAAGAGCTCTGCCACGACGAGGCTATTCTGTCCCAGCGTTGCGAGGTCGCGACCGTCGAGGACGAGTCGGTGGCACAGGACCTGATCGATACCATCAAGTCGCTCGACGATGCCGGCTGCCTTGCCGCCAACCAGATTGGCGTCACCAAGAAGGTCTGCGTCTACCTGGACGATGCCGGCGAGCCCCATGTGCTCTACAACCCCCGTCTGGTGTTTGGTCTGGGCGCCAGCAAGATGGAGGAGAGCTGCCTGACGCACGAGGAGGTCACCAAGTCCACGCGCTACATCAAGTGCAAGGTTGCCTTTGACCAGATCGTCGACGGCAAGATGCGCGAGCGCAAGCAGGACTTTGTGGGCTTCGAGGC
>DBFWDM010000213.1:0-3725 GCA_048484635.1 Collinsella sp. | reverse complement strand
CGTTGCCCAACTAGTCGAGATCACGAGCGATGCTGTCATCATCTGCGAGCTCGACGGAACCATTCTGCATGTGAATAATCGCTTACTTGGTTTGATGTGCGAGGAACGCGCCGACGTCATCGGTGGAGATGTTAAAGACGTCCTGTACTCGTCCGCTTTTGAACGTGCGATGGAACATCGTCTGCCATTTGAAACTGATGGCTCCGAGAACGAACTGATGCTCAAGCTGAGTGACGGCTCTTTTATTCCCGTCTTGGTTCGTGCGGGCTCCGTAACGCCTCCACGCATCTTTGGGCGCCGCGCACCACGTGTCCTGGTGGCGCTTCACAGTATCGAGGAACAGTATTCTCACGACCGTCAGCTCAAGCGTGCGTTATCGGAGCTTAGAGTGGCGAACAAGCGTCTCTCTGGGACGCTCTCGGTCATTATGAGCACTGTGGGCTCCGATGAGTTACCCAGCCTGCTTGATACCGTTTTGAACCAGCTTGTAGGAACGCTCGATGCTTCGGGTGCCGCTATCTATTTTTCTGAGAGCGGCGGCTTTAAGCTTCGCGGTGTTTCCAAGGAGCTGTACGACAGCTATCTGCCCGAGTTTTTGCCGTATGGCGCTGGCATTCCGACGTATGTTCTTCGCGAGTCGCGTGCCTGTCGCTTGTCGATTCAACAGGACCTTGAGGGCGATAAGGCCGCCTCCGGTATGTTCATGGACCTGGATAATCGTTCTAAGCACCTGTTGCGCATGCAGGATATGCCTCCGTACCGCAGTGAAATCTGTCTTCCCGTTTTTTACGGTACGCAGATCCTTGGCGTGCTGGAAGTTGGTTGGAAACGCCCCCAGGCACCGCTTGCCTATGACGTTAATGTGCTCGAGGTCATTTGCGATTACCTGTCTATCCAGCTGGTCGGCATGGCATCGAGCCTTCGCTCCCGTCGCACGGCCGAGCTTGGCCGCTCGCTCAATGTCTTACGTGATGAGTTGTTTACCTTTCTAGACGATTCCGCCGCGGCTACCCAGGCGGTATCGTCCGAGATCTGCAATATGCTCAACTGCCATTTTTGCCCTGTTGAGTATGACGCCAGTCTGGACTCCTACGTCATAGATTTTGAAGGCGGCAGTCGCGTTGCTTTGCCGGACGATCCCGAGAAGCTTTTCTTTTCCACGACGGCGCCAGCGGCACGTTTGGGGGCTGCCCCCGATGGCTTTGAGGCATCTGTTTTGGGCGGCACGAGTGCCGAGGACCTTAAACACGTCCGTATAACTCGCGTTGACGAATCGATGCCTATGGGAGGCTGGCTTAGGGCACATGGCCTGCCTTGCCAGGGTCTCTACGTCGACGCCGGCATCGAGGCGGGGCGCCCGCGCTCTGAGGGCGATGGCAAGCACAGTAACGACGCGATCGTTCCTGCTTCTGTTGCGAAGGGCCCGACGACGCGCGCGCTGCTGCTTCGTGATGGTAGCCAAGAGCCGATTGATGACCTTGAATATGACTACTTGGTGCACTTGGCTCATGACTTTGAACTGATCTATGAAGGCGAATCTCAAAAGCGTGAGGAGCGCCATATCGCTCAGACCCTCCAGATTGGCATGAGAAATTCCCTGGGGGATGTTCCGGGTATCGCAACCGATTCGGTGTACCTGTCGGCCACGAACTCGGCGTTGGTCGGCGGCGATTTCTATACGCTCATCCGTCTTCCCGACGACTGCGCCGTCATGATTCTGGGCGATGTGTCTGGCAAAGGCATTGAGGCTGCATCGATGTCCGCGCTCGTCAAGACGGCCCTGACGGCATATGCCTGGGAGGGCGCTGGACCGGCCCGCATGGCACGCTCCCTTAACAGCATGCTCATGGGCTTCTCGAGGGTCGAGACGTTCGTGACGGCCTTTATCGCCAAGATTGACCTTAAGGCCGGACGCGCAACGTATTGTTCGGCGGGCCATCCTCCGACCATGGTCATCAGGCCAGAGTCGATGCCGCTGGGTGGCGGTGAGGCACGTGGGGGAGAGGTTGAGCTGCTTGGATGCCAATCGGGCGTAATCGGTGCCTTTGAGAGCATGGTGTACGAGACAGGCGTGTTTACGTTCGCCCCCGGCGACATGCTCTTCATGTATACGGATGGAACGATTGAGGCCCGCGACCGCACCGGAGCGTTCTTTGGCGAGCAGCGCTTGCGCGACCTTCTGCTTTCTGTTTCGGGGGAGGGCGTGTCGGGCATTTGCGGCAAGGTCTTGGGCGAGCTTGACCGATTTACCGAATCGGCGCTGGACGATGACATTGCATTGGTGTCCCTTGAGTTTTTACGGGGTCGTTCATAGACGACGCTGGGCGGGCTGAGTCCGTACGGTTGGGGAAACGAATGCATCGAGTGGGCTTTTTTGGGGAACCATGGTCGTATGAATGAGTGGAATGACATAGCGGTTTTGACGCCACCAGGCGATATCGACATCGCCACGGTGCCTGCGCTGCGTCGGCGGTTGGATGCCTTGATTGGCCGCGGCGTGCGTCGTGTCGTCATCAACTGTCAGGCTGTTAGCTTTATCGATTCGACGGGCTTGGCATTCCTGCTTACGCGCGCTCGTGAGCTCATGAGGCGAGAAGGCCTGCTTTCGCTCGTCAATGCATCAGGTGAAGTTGTTCTCTTTTTGGAGATTGCTCGTCTTGTCGATATCCTTCATGTCGCGGGGCCGGCACGGGAGTCTATTCCCGCTATTCCGGTGGGGGAGCTGCCTCGCTGGAGTAAGAGTGTCGAGGTCCGTCAGGGTATCGAGAATCTTCCATACTACCGACATCGCATCGCCGAACTCCTTGAATCGCTTCCGTTGCGCCGTGACGAGCGCTACGATGTCGCATTGGCATCGGGGGAGGCGCTGGGTAATGCCTATGACCATGCGGGCGGTATCGGGTGCGTCCTGACGGTTCAGGCCTATGGCGATCGCGTTGTGGTTGAGGTGCTTGATCGAGGTGCCGGCTATTCTATCGATGAAACGAGCGAGCCGGTCGCATCTGAGGAACGCGGCCGTGGTATCAAGCTTATGCGTATGCTCGTCGATAACGTGGAGGTTGCTCGTCGTACGGACGGCGCCGGCACGCGCGTGCAGATGGTGAAGCTGTTTAGCGGAGCGCTGGAATCGTGTGCCTAGCCAATCGCTTTAGCGCGTTTAGCTACTAAGAACATGCGGCAGACAAGTTTTTTGAAAAAAGTACTTGCGTCTTTTGGACAACTCGCGTAAATTAATAACCCGCAAGCGGACATGGCTCAGTTGGTAGAGCACAACCTTGCCAAGGTTGGGGTCGCGGGTTCGAGCCCCGTTGTCCGCTCCATTGCATTTCCGGACCGTTTGGGCGGTCCTTTTTCGGCGAAGTGGCCAAGTGGTAAGGCAGAGGCCTGCAAAGCCTTTACCCCCGGTTCGAATCCGGGCTTCGCCTCCAGGCAACATCCGGGCGCTCCGGCGACCGTTTTGTTTTACATATGCGGACATGGCTCAGTTGGTAGAGCACAACCTTGCCAAGGTTGGGGTCGCGGGTTCGAGCCCCGTTGTCCGCTCCAAGCGCAACAGCCCGACTACTACGGTAGCCGGGCTTTTTCGTACCCATCGCAGAGGCTCGAACCCGAGAGGGGGCGAGCGTTAAGCAAACGCGGAGCGTTTGTAGCGAGCTGGCGAGGTCGCCGGCAGGCGGCCGAAGCCGGTGCGGATCCGCGAAGCGGATACGCGGACGCCCCGTTGT
>DBFWDM010000212.1:0-14082 GCA_048484635.1 Collinsella sp. | reverse complement strand
AAAGCTGCCTGATGAGATTAATCATCTGGTCAGCGAGTTCAGCTCCACCCCTGTCGTGGGCGATCTGAGCTGCGGCATCACGCAGTACTCGTTTTGGCTGATCGTCTCCACGATCGTGCTCCTGATCGTCCTGGCCGTGTTCAAGAAGAAGCAGACTTTGGTTCCCAAGGGCTTCTTCGTCAACGGTTTCGAGTACATCATCGAGTACGTCGAGAACGATATCGGCAAGGGCGTCGTGGGTGAGAACTGGAAGAAGCACTTCCCGTTCCTGTGCTCGCTTTTCCTGTTCATCCTGATCAACAACATGATCGGCCTGATTCCGGGAATGAAGCCCGGCACCGGCGCAATCGGCTCCACCGCCGCGCTCGCCATCTTCGCCTTCGTGTACTTCATCTACTACGGATGCAAGGCTCACGGCGTGATCGGCTACATCAAGAGCCTCGCTCCGCAGGGCGTGAGCTTCCCGATGAACGTGCTCGTGTGGGTCGTCGAGCTTTTCTCGACCTTCCTGCGCCTCATCACGCTCGCCGTCCGTCTGTTCTGCAACATGTTCGCAGGACACGTGGTCATGGGCTCGTTCGCCATCATGGCGAGCATGTTCATGCAGCCGCTGCTTCAGCAGGTTTCCGCGGCCCACGCCGTCGGCGCCCTGCCTTCGCTGGCCTGGCTTGCCATTCTCATCCTGATCTATGCGATCGAGCTTGTGGTCGGCGCCATCCAGGCTTACGTCTTCACGGTCCTTACCGCCGTGTATGTCTCCGAGGCAGAGGAGGTCGCGGAGGAGGAGTAGTCTTCCGTTCGCGCCTTAAAGGTAAGGCAATTCGTTAAACCGCCGGTGCCCGTACCCATGGAGCCCGGCAGTTATAAAAAGGTTATCCTGCGTGAAATAAGACACGCACGACAAAGGAGGAATCGTGGGAGTTATCGGTTACGGTCTCGGTGTTATCGGCGCTGGTCTTGCTATCGGCCTGTCTGCTCTGGGTGCTACGGGTGCTATGGCCCGTCAGCCTGAGGTCCAGGGCCGCGTGTTCACCGTCTTCATCATGGGCTCCGCTTTCGGCGAGGCTCTGGCTCTGATCGGCTTCGTTGTCGCGCTGATCGTTAAATAGCACGGAGCGTCAAGTATGAATCTTTCATCCCAGAAGAGCGCGATCGCACTCTCCGCGTCCGCGGCCGCGCTGCTCATGCCGGTTTCCGCGTTCGCCGAGGACGGCGCCGCCGGTGCGGACATCCTCATCCCTAAGATGGCGGAGTTCATCCCGGCGCTTATCGCCTTCCTGATTATCTGGATCGTGCTGGCCAAGGTCGCCCTGCCGGGCATCATGAAAACCATGGAGGAGCGCGGCAAGAAGATCGAGGAGAGCCTCGACGAGGCCGAGAAGACCAAGCAGGAGGCTATCGCCAAGCGCGCTGAGTCCGACTCGATCGTCACCGACGCCCGTCGTCAGGCTGCCGACATCGTTCTCGAGGCCCGTAAGGACGCCGAGTCCGAGCGTGCCCGTATCATCGAGGCTGCTCACAAGGAGGCCGAGGAGATCATCGCCAAGGCCCATACGACCGTCGAGGACGAGCGCAAGTCCATCTACGCCGGTGCCGCGAGCTCCATCGCCGACCTGTCCGTTGCCGTCGCCACCAAGATCGTGGGCGAGGCACTCGAGGACGATGCTGAGCAGAAGAAGCTCATCGAGCGCTACATCCAGGAAGCAGGTAGCCTGAATGCCGACTAGCCGCTATCAGGACAAGGTGCTCGAGACCTACGCGCGTTCCCTTTTGGAAGCCGCCAAGGCCGAGAACCATGTGTTCGAGGACCTCGAGATGATCGAGCGCTTGGCTTCTGCCAGCCCCGAGATCATCGCCGTGCTCGACACCATGTCCAAGCGCGACCAGCTCGACCTTCTTCCCAAGGTGGCAGCTGCCTTTAAGTATGTTGCCGAGGAAGACGAGGATGTAGTGGGCGTGACCGTCACCACGGCGATCCCGCTCGACGACGAGCTGCGTCAAACCATCACTAAGAAATGCGAGCAGGACTTCGGCCGCAAGGTATTCCTTATCGAGCAGGTCGACCCGTCTATCGTGGGCGGCCTGGTGCTCGAGGCCCGCGGCGAGCGTCGTGACATCTCCGTCAAGACGCAGCTGCGCATCGCGCAGGAGACCCTCGCAAACTCTGCTAATTCGTACGGAGGTGAAGCCTAATGTCCGAAACCCTCAATGCCCAGGATATCGCCAAGAAACTGCAGGAGCAGCTCACGAGCCTCTCCGCGACGGTCGATACGCATGAGGTTTCAACGGTCGACGAGGTAGGCGACGGCATCGCGCGCGTCTCCGGCCTCAAGAGCGCCATGGCAGGCGAGCTTCTGGAGTTCAAGAGCTCCGATACCGGTGAGACCGTCGTCGGCCTTGCCCAGAACCTTGACCGTGACGAGGTCGGCGCCGTTCTGTTCGGTGCCGTCGACTCCATCAAGGAAGGCGACGAGTGCCGCACCACTGGCCGCGTTATGGATATCCCCGTGAGCCGTGCCATGCTCGGCCGCGTCGTCAATCCGCTCGGCCAGCCCATCGACGGCCTGGGCGACATCGTCGCCACGCACCGTCGCCCCATCGAGTTCAAGGCTCCCGGCGTCATCGATCGTACCCCGGTGTGCGAGCCGGTTCAGACCGGTCTGCTCGCTATCGACTCCATGGTGCCTATTGGCCGCGGTCAGCGTGAGCTCATCATCGGTGACCGTAAGACCGGTAAGACCGCCATCGCCATCGACGCTATCCTCAACCAGCGCGGCAAGGGCATGGTCTGCATCTATGTCGCCATCGGCCAGAAGGCCTCCACGGTTGCCAACATCCGCGAGACCCTCGCTCAGCACGGTGCGCTCGACTACACCATCATCGTTTCGGCCACCGCTGCCGATTCCGCCCCTATGCAGTACATCGCGCCTATGGCCGGTGCCGCTATTGGCGAGTTCTTTATGTACAACGGCGAGGACGGCAAGCCCGCCAGCGAGACCAACCCCGGCGGCCACGTGCTCGTCATCTACGATGACCTGTCCAAGCAGGCTGTGGCCTACCGTCAGATGTCGCTGACGCTGCATCGTCCGCCCGGACGCGAGGCCTATCCTGGCGACATCTTCTACCTGCACTCTCGTCTGCTCGAGCGTGCCGTCAAGATGTCCAAGAAGAACGGTTACGGCTCCATGACGGCACTGCCGATCATCGAGACCCAGGACGGCGACGTCTCGGCCTACATTCCGACCAACGTCATTTCCATTACCGATGGTCAGATCTACCTGCAGTCCGAGCTCTTCTTCCAGGGCCAGCGCCCGGCAGTCGACGTGGGCATTTCCGTGTCCCGC
Source organism: Collinsella sp. (assembly GCA_048484635.1). Classification (GTDB taxonomy): domain Bacteria; phylum Actinomycetota; class Coriobacteriia; order Coriobacteriales; family Coriobacteriaceae; genus Collinsella. The sequence goes on along the minus strand of DBFWDM010000212.1, from coordinate 10,738 downwards.
GTCGGTGGCGACGCGCAGACCAAGGCTATGAAGCAGGTCGCCGGCAACCTCCGTCTGGACCTCGCTTCGTACCAGGAGCTCGCCGGCTTTACGCAGTTCGGCTCCGACCTCGACGAGGCTACTCAGAAGCAGCTGACCCACGGTGCTCGCATGACCGAGCTCCTGAAGCAGCCGCGTTACAAGCCGTTTGAGGTTGGCGAGCAGATCGTTACGCTGTTCGCTGGCAACGAGGGCTTCCTGGATGACCTGGAGATCGCCGACGTGCTGCCTTTCCGTGCCGAGCTCATCGAGTACATGGACAATGGCTTTGGTTCGCTGCTCGACAAGGTTCGTGCCAAGAAGATCGATGATGACACCAAGGCTGAGCTCTTGCGCGTCATCGGCGACTTCAAGCAGCAGTTCATGGCCAAGCACCATTCGGATGTTTCTGGATCAGAGGAGAACTAAGCCCCATGGCCAACCTTCGCGACATTAAGAAGCGAATCTCCTCGGTTACCACGACCAAGCAGATCACGCGCACGATGGAGATGGTCTCTACGGCCAAGATCCGTCGTGCCCTCGATCGCTCCAAGCAGGCCGAGCCCTATAAGGAGGCGCTGACCGACGTCATGTTGACGGTCGCCGGCGACGCCTCCTGTTCGGGCACCGATCCCATGCTGCAGAAGCATGAGAGCGTCAAGCATGGCCTGATTGTCGTTATTGCCTCGGACCGCGGCCTTGCCGGCGGTTTCAATACGACGGTGGAGCGCACGGCCGAAAAGCTCGCCGCTTCTTGGGCGAACGACGGCATCGAATACGAGATCATCGCGTGCGGGCGTAAGCCGGCCACGTATTTCCGTGACCGCGCAAACGTTGTCATGCACTTTGAGGGCAACTCCTCTGAGCCCGATTTCAATCAGGCCCGCATGATCTCCTCTCATATCTGCGATGCGTATCGTGCCGGTGAGCTTGACCGTGTCGAGCTTGTCTACCACCACGCCAAGAACCGCGTGGATCAGGAGCTTCGCGTCGAGCATCTGTTGCCGCTCGACCCCGAGATGATCGCTATGGCCCACGGTCCGCGTAAGAACGAGACCGACGCCCCTAAGCGCATCTCGTCCACGTTCGAGTTCGTGCCCTCTCCCGAGCATGTTCTCGGCAAGCTTGTGCCGTCTTATATCCTGACGGTCATCTACCAGGCCCTGATCGATTCGGCGGCTGCCGAGCAGGGTGCACGCCGCAAGGCCATGCACTCCGCGACGGAAAACGCCACCGCGATCATCTCGACCCTTACCCGCACGTATAGTCGCGTGCGCCAGGCTTCGATCACGACCGAGATTAACGAGATCGTCGGCGGAGCCTCAGCATTGGAGGAACAGTAATGGCTAATAACACCGTAAAGCTTGCGGTCGAGGAAGCCACCAAGAAGACGACTGCCGGTGATGGTCGCATCGTGCGAATCATCGGCCCTGTCGTCGACGTCAAGTTTGACGGCGCGGTGCCCCCGATCTACAACGCGCTCACGGTCGAGGCCGAGACCCCGATCGGTCATCTGAGCACGATCCTCGAGGTCGAGAGCCAGCTTCCGGGCGGCGTCGTCCGCACGGTCGCCATGTCCTCGACCGACGGCCTGCAGCGCGGCCTCATCGCCACCGATACCGGTGAGCCCATGAAGATGCCCGTTGGTCCCAAGACGCTCGGCCGCATTTGGAACGTCATGGGCAAGCCCGTCGACGGCAAGCCCATGCCCGAGGTGGAGGAGTTCTACCCCATCCACCACGCGGCGCCCCGCTTTGACGAGCTCACCACCAAGACCGAGATCTTCGAGACCGGCATCAAGGCCGTCGACCTGCTCGAGCCCTACATCCGCGGCGGCAAGACAGGTCTGTTCGGCGGCGCCGGCGTCGGCAAGACCGTTCTGATCCAGGAGCTCATCAACAACCTCGCCCAGGAGCACGGCGGCACCTCGGTGTTCACCGGCGTCGGCGAGCGTACCCGTGAGGGTACCGACCTTTATCTCGAGATGAGCGAGTCGGGCGTTATCGACAAGACTTGCTTGGTCTATGGTCAGATGAACGAGCCGCCTGGAGCGCGTCTGCGCATCGGTCTGGCCGGCCTTACCACCGCTGAGTACTTCCGCGATCGCGGCCAGGACGTTCTGCTGTTCATCGACAACATCTTCCGCTTCTCTCAGGCAGGTTCCGAGGTTTCCGCACTGCTGGGCCGTATGCCGTCCGCCGTTGGTTACCAGCCCACGCTGGCAACCGAGATGGGCGACCTCCAGGAGCGCATTACCTCGACCAAGACGGGCTCCATTACCTCCGTCCAGGCTGTCTACGTCCCCGCAGACGACCTGACCGACCCGGCGCCTGCCACGACGTTTACGCACCTCGATGCCACCACGGTTCTTTCGCGTAGCATTTCGTCGCTCGGCCTGTTCCCGGCTATCGACCCGCTTGCGTCTTCCTCCGACGCTCTCGATCCCTCGATCGTCGGCGAGGAGCACTACCGTGTCGCCGTCAAGGTCCAGGAGCTCCTGCAGGAGTACTCCGACCTTCAGGACATCATCGCCATTCTGGGTATGGACGAGCTGTCCGAGGAGCAGCGCCTTACGGTCAACCGTGCCCGTAAGATTCAGCAGTTCCTCTCGCAGTCCTTCCACGTCGCCGAGAAGTTCACCGGCAACCCCGGTGTCTACGTCCGCGTCGAGGATACCGTCCGCTCTTTCGCCGAGATTGTCGACGGCAAGGCCGATGACCTGCCTGAGCAGGCTTTCCGCTATGCTTCCACGATTGAGGACGTGCGCGAGCGCGCCCGCAAGATGGGGGAGAAGTAGGTTATGCGTATCCGCATCGTGTGCCCCGTGAGCTGCGCCTATGAGGGCGACGCTGCGTTTGTGTCGATTCCGTCCACGGATGGCGAGTTTGGCGTTCTGCCTGCTCACTCCAGCGAGATCTGCACGATCGACCGCGGTTACGTTCGCGTTTCCGATAAGGCCATGGGCACTGTCGACCACACGTTCGCCGTGGCCGGCGGCTATGCCCAGGTTGCGGACGATGCCGTGACCGTTCTCGCCGAGCGCGCTTGCGATTTGGCGACCGTCGATGCCGACAAGCTTAAAGCTGATATTCAAGGTTTTGAAGAGAAGCTGGGTAATTTGTCGGAGGATGATGCACGCCGCGCCTACCTCTATAATGAAATCGCATGGTGTAAGCTCAAGCTTGCCCAATAGTCAAACGATTTAGCGTTCGACCATTTGCGAACACATCATGCCCGGGATGGCCCAGCCATCCCGGGCATGCTTTTTGAAAGGGTAGACCTTGGATATTATCCGCGTTGAGGGTGGCCACGCCATCGGAGGCTCCGTGCCCGTTTCGGGCGCCAAGAACTCCGCACTCAAACTCATGGCGGCAACGCTTCTGGCGCCGGGCAAGACGACGCTGCAGAACGTGCCCGATATTTCCGATGTCCACGTGATGGGCAAGGTGCTCAAGGGCATGGGCGCTACGATCGATGTTCTCGACGAGCACACGCTCGAGATTGATACCTCTCAGGTCGATTCTTGGGAGGCCCCCTACGAGCTCGTTGCCAAGATGCGTGCTTCCACAGCCGTGATGGGACCCCTGCTGGGTCGCTTCCATCGCGCCAAGATCGCCATGCCGGGCGGCTGCAACCTGGGTGCTCGCAAGATCGATATGCACATTCTTGGTCTCGAGGCCCTGGGCGTTGAGTTCGATACCGCCCACGGTTACATCAACGCTAATGCGCCCCAAGGTCTGCGCGGTACCACCGTCACGCTCGAGTTCGCCAGTGTCGGTGCGACCGAGAACCTCATTATGGCATCCGTGCGCGCGAAGGGTACCACGGTTATCGACAATGCCGCCCGCGAGCCCGAGATCGTCGATCTCGCCAACATGCTCAACGAGATGGGCGCTAAGATTGTCGGCGCCGGTACGCCTGTCGTGACCATCGAGGGCGTGGAAGAGCTGCATCCCGTTACCCATCGCGTAGTGGGCGACCGCATCGAGGCCGGCACCTTTATCGTCGCCGGTGCGTTGATGGCCGACGATCGCGGTGTCGACGTCACGGGTTTTTGCCCCATTCACTTGGGCATGGTGCTCAAGAAGATGGAGCTCATGGGTATCGACTGCGAGCGCGTCGAGGATGGCGTCCATGTAAACCGTGCCGAGCGTATCAAGCCGGTCGACATCCAGACGCTTCCGTTCCCCGGCTTCCCGACGGACATGCAGGCGCAGATTATGGTGCTCTCCGCCCTTGCCGATGGTAGCTCCGTTATCACCGAGAACATCTTCGAGAATCGCTTTATGTTTGCCTCTGAGCTGGTGCGCATGGGTGCCGACATTCGTATCGAGAGCCATCATGCCATGATTCATGGCGTCAAGGGCTTCTCGGGTGCACAGGTTACCTCGCCCGATCTGCGTGGCGGAGCGGCCCTCGTCGTAGCGGGCTTGATCGCCGACGGGACGACCGAGGTTTCGGCCATCCATCACATCAAGCGCGGCTACGAGCGGTTTGTCGAAAAGCTGCAGGCGCTTGGCGCGCATGTCGAGCATGCTACCGTCCCCGATCCCGTCATCTACTAATACAGGTTGCCTATGTTTAATAAAAAGCCCCTCGCGGATACCACCACCCGAAGACCCTCAACTGGTGCGCAGGCCAAGATCTACAGTCGCGATAACGTGGCTCGCTATTCCGAGCGCGCTCGTCAACGTCGCCGTAGCCACACGATTCGTCACGTCGCGCTCATTGTCGTGCTTGGCGTGCTGCTGAGTGCCACTACCGCTGCCGGCCTGTGGTTTGCCACCATTATGGGCAAGCTCGGCGATTCTAATGTCATTACCGACAATCTGCGTCGGGTTCTGGTTGACACCGATGAGGCAAAGGATCCGTTCTACGTGCTGCTTCTTGGCACCGACGGCCGTCCGGGCGAGGATACGTATCGTGCCGACTCGATTATCCTGGCACGCATCGACCCCACGCAAAAACAGGCGACGCTCATTTCCGTTCCGCGCGACACCAAGGTCGAGTACAAGGGCGAGACCATGAAGATCAACGCCTGCCATACCGTTGGCGGCGCCGAGGCCATGGTCGAGGCGGTCAACGAGCTGTGCGGTGTTCAGATTTCCCACTATGCCGAGGTCAGCTTCGACGGTATGCAGGCGCTGATTGATTCGGTTGGCGGTATCGACATTAACGCAACCGATGATGTTGACGACCCCGAGCACCTGGATATTAAGATTACCGCTGGCCAGCAGCATATGGACAGTGCCACCGCCCTTACCTATGCCCGCTGCCGCTACACCTATGCCGACGGCGATTACACGCGCATGCGCCACCAGCGTCAGGTGCTTGGCGCCCTTGCCAATCAGATTCTCAATAACTTCGATGCCACGAAGATCTTTGGCCTGGTTAATTCGCTGTCCGATATGCTCGTAACTGATATGAGCGTTCAGGATATCGTGGCTACGGTCAATGCCATGCGCGGTATGGATGTCGACGGTATCTACTCGGCCAACCTGCCCTCGTACGCCGACGACAGCACCATGATCGACGGTGTGAGCTACGTCTTTGTCTACGAGGACGAGCTCAAGGAAATGATGGAGCGCGTCGATGCCGGCAAGGATCCCAAGGGTCCCAACACCATGGGTCTTTCCGATGGTTCCAGCTCTACGATTGGCGACCTGAACAACAACACGTCTGACGATTACGCAAACGGTACCGCAACCTCATCGGTCAGCTCTGACGATTCCGATGACTCAAGCGATTCAAGCGATTCGGACTACTACGAAGAGCCCACCGGCGACGGCAACGGCTACGAAGCCAACTACTAAGTTACGGCGTTTTACCAAACGCCGTAACGGCTCGACGCTGCGCGCCGCCCAAGGCGACAATTTGTCATTCAAAAGGCAGGGCATGACCAGAAGGTCAATGCCCTGCCTTTTTCATGCCAACTTGTTCGCTCTGGACGTCGCTCGCTGACGTTGATTCAACCAGCGATGTCGTCACTTGCAGTTGGGTAGTCCACTTGGCACTTGGGGACGTTCCTTATGTGCCGGCAGTTTGGGACACTCCTTGCGTTAAGAGGCTGGCGTGCGTCAACCTGTTCTCGTTGCAGCAAAAAAATCGCCCCGTTCTCGGTTGAGGACGGGGCGATTCGTCTTTTGGGCTTATGCAGCCAGGCTTATGCAAAGCGGGCGACGAGCTCCTGCAGGACGTCGGTCATCTTGACGAGCGAACTGACCGGGACGAACTCGTTGACGCCGTGGTAGCAATAGCCGCCGGTGGAAAGGTTGGGGCAGGGCAGACCGCGGAACGACAGCTGGGCGCCGTCGGTGCCGCCACGAATTGGCAGCACTTGGGGCTCAACGCCGCAGGCAAGGTAGGCTTCCTTGGCAACATCAATAAGCTCGGGATAGTCACGAACGATCTCGGCCATATTTCGATACTGCTGCTTAATCTCGACCGTCACGCGCTCCTCACCCAGACGCTGGTTGAGCATCGAGGCAGCGGCATCAATAAGGTCGAGTTTCTGCTGGAACTTGGCGGCGTCATGGTCGCGGACGATATAGCGCGCTGTGGCGTGATCGACGGTCGCAGATACACCCTCAAGGTGATAAAAGCCCTCGTAGCCTTCCGTATACTCCGGGCGCTGTACGTAGGGGAGCAACGCGTTGAAGTCGCAGAACAGATTGCCTGCGTTGACCATACGGCCCTTAGCGTCGCCCGGGTGGATGGACTGGCCCTCAAAGCAGACGGTCGCCTCGGCGGCGTTAAAGCATTCCCACTCCAGTTCGCCGATGGGGCCGCCGTCGACCGTGTAGGCGTACTTGCAGCCAAAGGTATCGATATCCAACAGCTCGGCTCCGTGGCCGATCTCCTCGTCAGGGCAGAAGCAAATGCCGAGTGCGGGATGGGGCAGAGAAGGGTCCTGAGCGATACGCGCGACAAGCGACATGATCTCGGCGACGCCTGCCTTGTCGTCCGCGCCCAGCAGCGTGGTGCCATCGCTGCAGACCAGGTCCTCACCTGCGAGGTCGTTCAGGGCGGGAAGCTTGGCGGTACTCATGGCAACGGGCTTACCGTCAACCGTGCCGCAGACCAGGTCGCCGCCTTCGTAGTGTACGATGTGCGGTTTCACGCCGGCACCCGGTGCAACTTCGGTGGTGTCGAGATGGGCGATCAGGCCCAGAGCGGGCTTGTCCTCAGCGCCCGCACTTGCGGGGATATGCGCGCAGACATAGGCGTGCTCGGTCACGTGGGCATCTTCCGCACCAAGCTCGCGCAGCTCTTCAGCCAGCACGTTGGCAAGGTCAAACTGAACGGCGCTCGAGGGTACCTGGTCGCAGTTTGCATCCTCGGACTGCGTGTTGATCTGGACGTAGCGCAAAAAGCGCTCGAGGACATCGGGGTTCGTGGTGGTGTTTTCCATAAAGACCGCTCCAATCTTGGTCGTCGTGTGCAACAAGAACTCTAGCACGGTATGCCACGGCATACCGCGACACTTGGATGGGGTAGAATCAGCTTTTGAAAGCAGAAGGGACGTAAGGTCATGGATACGACAAATAGCTCGCGCGAGCTGCATCTAACGGTGGCGAACGAAGACTACTTGGAGTGCATGGTTCGCATCGAAAGCGAAGAAGGGGAGACCAATGGCGTGCGATCGGTCGACATCGCGCAGCGTCTTGGTGTCTCCAAGGCATCGGTCAATAAGGCAGTTTCGGCGCTTAAGGCGTCCGAGCTTGTCGAGCAATCGCATTACGGCAAGGTCATCCTGACCGACCGTGGTCGCGAGGTCGGCACGGCTATTTGGTACCGTCATCGCCTTATCCGCACGTTTTTGGTCCAGGAGCTCGGCGTCGATTTTGAGCGGGCCGATTCCGAGGCGTGCATGATGGAACATGCGCTTTCCGAGGACACGATGAGCCGCTGGCTCGCCTATCTCGAAAAACAGGGAATCAGCGTCGAGGAATAGCGAAACTTATATATGGATACGAGTTATTACAACCGCCCCGGCGGCGAGGAACTTATGCGCCGCATGTCGAGCGAGACCCTGTTGACGCAGGGCCCCATGGGCAGCGTGCTGATGAGTGAATACGATGCCGCCGACATCCCACCGGCGTTTTGGAACCTTGCCGAGCCGCAGGCTGTTTCTCGTATCCATCGCCTGTATGTCGCCGCCGGTGCGCAGGTGCTCATTACCAATACCTTTCAGGCATCAAGCTATGCCCTCAAGCAAGATCAGATTACGCCGTCCGTGGCTGAGGTCAATCGCGGTGCCGTCGACGATGCGCGCCAGGCGCACCCTCAGCTGCTGCTGGGCTCGATGGGCCCGATCGGCATTGAGTGGTTTGCCGAAGACTCTGCCGAGTATCGAGAAATCCGAGGCATTTCGCGAGAGCAGGCATACGCCCTGCTCAATGCTGGTGTTGACGGTCTGCTGATCGAGACGGTGACGTCTATCCGTAATTTGCAGCCCATGCTTGCCGGCGCCCAGGATGCCGCCGATGGCATGCCTGTTTTGGTAAGTTTTGTCGTTGACGATAAAGGCGACCTGCTAGGCGATGGCCTCAACATCGAGGCTGCTGTTTTGTACGCCGAAAAGCACGGCGCAAACTCGGTTGGCGTTAACTGCTGTTCACTTGCGGCCGCGAACGTGGCGGTGCCCAGGATGGTTGCATCGGCGACTACGCCCGTCACGGTACGCCCCAACGTGGGTGATCCGGTCCAAACACAGGATGGTCCTGTGTGGCGCGAGAACCCCGAAGCCTTCGCGCGTGCTTGCATCGAATGGAGGCATGCCGGTGCCGCAATGGTGGGCAGTTGCTGTGGAACCACGGCGATCACCACGGCGGCGATGGCCGAGGCGCTCGATATATAAAGGTCAAAACCGCTCCATACGGGGCGGTTTTTTTGCTTGCACATCGTCGGTAGCATTTGCCCAAATAGTGAATGCCGGTTTTGGCAGGTTGCTGGGCGAGCGTTGCGGGTATACCCCATGCGTACCATGATCCAAACACTGTGAGGTGTCTGCGCGTGTGCGCGATAATTCATTTTGGAACTGACGGTTGGCGCGCCCGCGTCGACGACGACTTTACCGCCGACAACGTTGCCCGCATTGCCGATGCCGTCGGCGAGTTGTGGCAAAAGACCAATCCCGGCAAAACAGTCTATATAGGGTTCGACACCCGGCCGCAGGCGCGCGAGTTCGCTGAGCTTGCGGCAGGCGTGCTTGCGGCTCACGGATTGGACGCAGTACTCGCATCTCGGCCTGTCCCGACCCCCGCCCTTACGTGGGCGGCGGCGTATGACGGCGAGGCCTGCGGTGCGCTCATGGTGACGGGGTCCCATCATCCGCAGGGGTATCTGTGCCTTAAACTACGCATGGGAGATGGCTCGACGGCCAATCAGGATGTCATCGAAGAGCTTGAAGAGACCATGGCCCCCGAGCCGATGGGGATCGAGGAAAGCTATCGCACCGCGGATATTATTCCTGACTATATGCAGGCGGTGGCATCGTTTGTCGATGCCGAAGCCATCCGCGCCGCGCACCTGCGCGTGGTTGTTGATCCCATGGGCGGCGCAGCCCAGGGCTATCTAGCCGATTTGCTGCGCGAGCTTGGCGTTGAGGTGCACGAGATTCACGCCGGGCAGGCGTCTGACCAAGAAGATATCTGCCCCGACCCCGTTGAGCCTTGGGTGGACGCTTGCGAGCGCACGGTTATCGAGGACGGAGCTTGCGCTGGCCTGGTGACCGACGGCGACGCCGACCGTATCGGCGCGGTTGACGAGCGCGGCAGATATATACATCCGCATCAGATCATGGCGCTCGTTTTGGGCGACTTGGTTCAATTTCGTAATTTGGAGGGGCGCGTCGTCGTCAATCTTTCATGCTCGACGCTCGTGCGTCGCATTGCCGAGGCGCTTGGCTGCCGCGTGACCGTCAAACCAGTCGGTTTCAAATATATAGCGGCGGAGATGAAGAAGGGCGGCGTCCTCATAGGCGGCGAAGAAGCCGGTGGTATCGGCATCGCCGCGCATATGCCCGAGCGCGATGGCATCCTCGCCTGTCTGATTCTGTGTGAGCTTATGGCAAAGACGGACGCGCCTTTGGGCGTTCTGGTCGACCAACTCGAGGACAGTTTTGGTAAGACGAGTTACGGTCGACGCGATTTGCGCCTTGAGGCCGAAGATGCCGAAACGTTACGAACCCTGCTGCCGGGCGTAAACCCCAAGTCGATTTGTGGCAAGGTGCCGCAAAACGTTAGTCATATGGATGGCTTGCGTTTGGCATTCGAGGATGACACGTGGCTGCTGGTCCGTCCTAGTGGGACCGAACCAGTGGTGCGCGTCTACGCCGAGGGGTTCTCGGTGGAAGAACGTGATGAGTTGCTCGATGCTGGCTGTGCTTTAGCTAGGGGGACGTATCCGCTTTAACCATGAGACTGCCTTATATAAAGAGATGCTCGGCGAGCGGTAGGTAACGGCTGGTAAACGTTAGTCGGATTCCAAGATGTGTAGGAAATGTGTACGCCCAGATTCCCGCCCACGGCACCCCTCCGGTCTGGCAATATATCTCCTTGCCGCGCGGCCCGGTCGGACCGGATCAGCCGCAAAGCGTGCACCTTGAGAACCGGATACTGCGAGGATGGACACTGACCTCAGTGTCGCATCCGGGCAGACATCGAACCATTTGAAATGGTCTAACTTGGATTTGTTTTTCGCAAGGCCGCCGAGAGGC
>DBFWDM010000211.1:0-6752 GCA_048484635.1 Collinsella sp. | reverse complement strand
ACGATCATCGTAAGCGCGACGACGAACTTTGCGCCCGAGGAGACGCCCAAGATGAACGGGTCGGCGATGGGGTTGTTGAAAAACGTCTGCAGCAGGAACCCGGAGAGCGAAAGTGCCCCGCCGAGAAGCACGGCTGAAAGCACGCGCGGCAGACGAATCTCCCAGATGATCTGGATTTCCATGGAATTGGCCGCGCCTCCCGAAAGGATGCCGGGGATGTGGTCTGCGGGCACGAGCACGCTCCCGATGCACAGGTTGGCCCCGACGAGCACGATGAGGGCAACAGCGAGCAGCGCCGTCACGACGCGACACCGCGCGGCGCGCCCCGATTCGTCGTATGTCATGGAAAGCCGGCTTCTCATGGCGCTAGCCGAGCTTCCTCAGATAATGGAAGTTGCTCGCGTCATCGCCGGTGAACGCCCCGTGCAGCTCGTCGATAATGTCGGCGGTGGAAGTCATCTGCTGGTACACGTCGGCGCTTGTGACCCAGACGTTGCCGTTCTTCACGGCTTTGAACTGCGACAATAGCGCGTTTTTGCCTACGAAGTCGTTCAAGGTGGTAACCGATTCGTCGATGGTGCCGTTGTAGACGATAATGTCGGCATCCTTCGCCGTCGCGTAGAAGCGCTCCATTTCGAGCGTTACTGACGAACCTGACGTCGACGCCGTCTGCGCGTCATCGAGCGCGTAGTTGCCGCCTGCAAGCTCGATCATCTGCGCCACGTAGTCGCCCGCCCGCCGCGTGACGGCGGCCCCGTTCGAGTTAATGTAGAAATACGCCACGGTTTTACCTGACGACGCGAGCCTCGACGTTTGCTCGACGCGGGCCTTCTGCTCGTTGAACAGGTGCGCGGCCTCGTCTTCCTTGTCGAACAGGACGCCGAAAAGCTTAATCCACTCGACGCGCCCGAGTGCTTCGGGCTCGCTCGACGACTGTTCGGTGAGCACGACGAGCCCGAGCTTCTGCAGCTTTTCCTTCACATCGGGCGTGTGGTTGATCATGGTGTTCTCGATGGCGAGCGTGCAGCCCGAGGCCGATATTCGCTCGTAGTCGGGCGCGCTGTACTTGCCGCCGTAGGCGATCGCCCCACTTTCGAGTGCGCTTTTGAAGCCCGCGACCGAGCAATCGTCGGCCTTCGTGCCCGACATGAGGATGTTGTCGTTCGCATCGAGCGCGTCGACCAGGCACATCGTCGCCGACGACACGAGGTACACCTTGTTGGCGGGACGCCTTATGACCGCGATGTCGGAGCTCAACCCATCAGGTACCTTCGCATCTTGCGGTACCACGAGGAAGCGCTCCCCGTTCGAAATGCAGATAAGCCGCAGGCCGCCTTCGTACTCGTCGACAGTGAAGTGCTCGGCGTATTCAAGCTGAAGCGTCCCCGTCGGCTTCCAGCCGCAGCCCAAATCGGCGTTGTGGAAGTCGGCCGCGGCGCTTGAAGCCGTTCCCGCAGGGGAGCCGCCGCTTGCTTCGTCGCCCGATTTCTCCTTCATGGTGGATGAGTCGAAGTAGAGCGTGTAGTCGATGGTGTGCGGCGTCGACATGGCGACGGTCTCGGCCGACACGGCGATGTCCTCGTCGAGCGTGACGGGTATCTCGAACGTGGAGTTGCCGCCGTCGTTTACGGGCGCGTAGTCTACGCCGTCGACGGTCATCTTGTCGTAGTTCGAACTCGACCAGGTGATGGTCGCGGTGTAGGTGTCGCCATCCTTCATAATTGTGGTGGGCGAGGCGATGCTTGCACGCCCTGACCCACCGGAAAGCGAGACGCTCACAGTGTATTCCTGAGAGCCTGCCGTGCCACCGGTCGCGTTCGGGCTCGCACTGCACCCCGCGAAGGGAAGCGCGAGCAGGGCGACGAGAACGCAGGCGATCGCGCGCGCCGCGATGCTGTGGCGCTTCCTGTTTTCCCCCTTGGGAAGAATCGACCGCATGGCGTTACTTCAGCGCGTCGGCGCGCAGATCGACGCCGGCGGATTCGAACACGAGCGTGCGGTCGTACCACTGCTCCTTTTTAATGCTCCAGGCGGCGCAGGCGATGTCCTCGTCGAGCGCTTCAACGGGCACGTCGTAGGTGTACTTGCCTTCCGCGTTTTCCACATAGGGGATGAAGTCGGCCTCGCTCGCGGCGGCAGCCTCGTCGCCCGTGCCCATGAAGAGCTTGCCGTAGCCCGTGCCGGAAAGCGTCATCACGCAGTGCATGGAGCCGTTTTCCACGATGAGCTGGGCGTCCACAATCCTGAACATGTTCGAGCTGGAATCTACGGTGATCGGATAGGTGCCGTCGGCCACCTTGTCGGCGGTGATGGGGGCAGCGCTTGCGCCCTCGGGCGCATCGGCCGCCTGTTCAGTTTTTTCCTGGGAATCGGCATCGCTTGCCTTTGCGCTGTCGATTGAATTTCCGCCGCAGCCGGCGAGCGAGAACGCGAAAAGCGCCGCCGACAGGGCGAAGGCGAGGGTTTTCTTCAACATGGAGGGGTTCCTTTCAATCGCTTCGACCGCCCGCGCCGTGCGGTGGGCGGGCGGGATGCGAATGCAACGGGCATGCGCCGTCAGTCGGGGAAGGCGCATGCCCGTTGCACGGAGACGCGACCGGCGCCCCCGTGCGCGGCGAGTTTACAGCTTGGCGATGGCGTCGTCCACGTGCGAGACGTAGATGTCGTCGACCGCGACGTTCTGTCCCAGACCCTGGAGCAGGCACGTCACTTCGAAGCCGGCGGCCACGAACTTCGCAGCCCAGCTGTCGGGGTCGGTCTCGTCTGCCATGTCGTTGTTCGCGTGGTCGCCCGCGACCACCATGAACGGCGCGAGCACGGCCTTCTTGTAGCCTGCGGCGCTCGCGGCGGCGATAACATCCTCGCAGGTAGGTTCAGCCTCGACGGTGCCGACGAAGAACTGCGTCAAGCCCTCGTTCTTAAACACTTCCTGCATCTTGGCATAGTCGGCGTTGGAATCGGCTTCGGTGCCGTGGCCCATGAGGCACAGCGCCGTCTTGCCGTCGTCGAAGGACGCCATGTTCTCCTTAATGGCTGCGGCCACCTTCTTGTAGTCGTCGTCGGAGGTGAGCAGCGGGTCGCCGAGCGAGATTTTGTCGAACTTGTCGGCGTACTTGTCGAGCTCGTCTTTCACGTCGGTGTATTCCAGGCCACCCATGAGATGCGTCGGCTGCACGACGATTTCCTTCACGCCGTCTTCCACGCAGCGGTCGAGCGCCTCGGTCATGTTGTCGATCGTGATGCCGTCGCGCTTCTTCAGCTTATCGATGATGATCTGCGCGGTGAAGGCGCGGCGGATGTCGTAGTCCTGCCAGTACTTCTCGCGGATAGCGTCTTCGATGGCGCCGATGGTGATGTGGCGCGAGTCGTTGTAGCTCGTGCCGAAGCTCGTGACGAGGATGACCGGCTTCACGGCCTTCTCCTTTTCACTCGATTTCTCGGAACTCGCGGAGGTGTTGGAGCAGCCCGCGAGCGCGACTCCGGCGAGCGCGACGGCTCCGGTTGCTGCGGCGCCCATGAAGCCGCGGCGTGACATCTGGTCGGACATGGTTTTTCCTTTCCTCGGTTTGCCGGTCCCCCGGCGACAGTTGCTTGTCGGCACAAGCGAAAGAAAAGCGCACCCCTCGGGGTTCACAAGGAGCTAACGCCACGGCGATGCCGTGAGGAAAAGGCGAAGCAGTCTGGCTTGGGGCGCGAGGCGGTTCGCCCGCGCGTCCTATACAGTAATGTCCCTTGCCCAGGATCCCCACCTGGTTCCCTCCGCAAGCCAGCGCGGGCTGTGCGGGCGCCGCGCCGGTCATTTCCTTTTATCCGATTGTCATATGCTCGTTGCCGAATCTTTTAATATGATAGTGGGCACTTGTGAACGTGTCAAAGCCAGGGCGGGCGGCATTGCGCCTTCTGCCTGCGTATTTGCGCCGATTGCCGCCGCAGGCGCCGTGTTTTGCCCGCTGCGCGAATGGCGGCGTAAACGGTTGCGATGAGAAACGGGAAGGGAAGGCTCGGATGATTCATATCGTTGGCGCAGGCTCGGGCGCCGCCGACCTTATCACGCTGCGCGGGGCGCGCCTTCTGCGCGCAGCCGACGTGGTCGTTTGGGCGGGAAGCCTTGTGAACCCCGAGCTGCTCGCTGAGTGCAAGGAATCCTGCATCGTCTACGACAGCGCGCACATGACCTTGGAGGAAGTGCTCGACGTGATGTGCGCGGCAGATGCGCGGGGCGAGGAAGTGGTGCGCCTGCACACGGGCGACCCGTGCCTGTACGGCGCCATCCAGGAGCAGATGGACGCGCTCGACGCGCGCGGCGTGGACTACGAGGTGGTGCCCGGCGTCTCGAGCTTTTGCGGTGCCGCGGCGGCGCTTCGCCAGGAATACACGCTGCCGGGAATCAGCCAGTCGGTCGTGATCACGCGGCTTTCCGGGCGCACCCCCATGCCCGCGGGCGAGGGCATGCGCACCATGGCGGAAAGCGGCTCGACTATGGTCATCTTCCTGAGCTCGGGTATGCTCGCCGAGCTTTCCGCCGAGCTTTTGGCCGCGGGCCGCAGCTCCGATGAGCCGGCGGCGCTCGTGTACAAGGCGACCTGGCCTGAGGAGCGCGTGGTGCGCTGCACAGTGGGCACGCTCGCCGATGCGGGCGCGCGAGAGGGCATCGACCGCACGGCGCTCGTGGTGGTGGGCCGCGTGCTCGGAGCTCGCGGCGGGCTTGCGCACAACGGTGCGCAAGCGGGGTCGTACGAGCGCAGCAAGCTTTACGACCCTTCGTTTGCCACGGGGTATCGGAAGGCGAGTAGCTAGCGTGGCCTTCGAGCACTACATATATACCGGGACGACCCGCCTGCGCTGTGGCTACACCACGGGGAGCTGTGCCGCGCTGGCGGCGAAGGCGGCCTGCGAGATGCTCTTGTCACGAAAGCCCGTCGGCCGCGTGTCGATCGTCACCCCCGGCGGGCTGCCCGTCGAGGCGAACGTGGTCGACGCATGCATCGGCGAGGGGTGCGCCCAGTGCGCCGTGCGAAAGGACGCAGGCGACGATGCCGATGTGACCGACGGCGTGCTCGTGTACGCGCGCGTGGAACATGCGGGGTCGGGCACGGGTACTGCGGGCAGCAAGGACGTGCCCGCGCACGAATCGGAAGTTTCCGTCGATGGCGGCGTGGGCGTGGGGCGCGTGACGTTGCCCGGGCTCGAGCAGCCGGTGGGGGCGGCCGCCATCAACGCGACGCCGCGCGCGATGATTACTTCGGCGGTGCGTGAGGTGTGCGCCGCGCACGGCTTTTCTGGAAACATTGCTGTGACGATTTCGGTACCCGAGGGTGTGGCCCTTGCCGAAAAGACCTTCAACCCGCACCTGGGGATAGAGGACGGCATCTCCATCCTGGGAACGACGGGCATCGTCGAGCCGCGCAGCCTCGCTGCCTTGCGCGACAGCATCGAGCTCGAGATCCGGCAACATGCGGCTATGGGGCGGCGCGGAGTCGTGCTCACGCCCGGCAACTACGGCGCGCAGTTCATCTCGGGGCATTTCCACCTAAACGGTGCGCCGGTGGTCTTCATCTCCAACTTTGTGGGCGATGCGATTGATTGCTGCGTTCGCGAGGGATTCACCAATGTCCTTCTTGTGGGACACATTGGTAAGCTGGTGAAGGTCGCGGGCGGAATCATGGACACCCATTCGCGTACCGCTGACTGCCGCGCGGAGATTCTGGCCGCCCACGCGGCCATGGCCGGCGCGGGCGCGAAGACCGTGCGTGAGATCATGTCGTCCGTCACGACCACGGCGGCGCTCGAGGTAATCGAGGCCGCCGGCGCGGGGGACGCTGCGTGCGCCTCGCTCGCTGCGGCAATTGAGGACAGGTTGCGCCGCCGCGCGGCGGGCGCATGCGACATCGCCGCGGTCGTGTTCGACGCCGAGCGCCGCGAGCTTTTCCGCACGTCGGGCGCCGATGCAGTTATCGGGAAATTGGGGGCGACGTATGAGTAAAGGCGTTCTGTACGGGGTGCGCCGTGCAATCGGCTGGCCGGGGACGAAGGTGGTCATGAAGGCGCGCCGCTCGCTTGCGGACACGAAGCGCTTCCTTTGCGAGGAGGGTGCCTTCGACGGTGCCGAGCTTGTAGAGGACTGTGGGCTTCCGGGCGAGCGCGTGTACCGCTCGCTCGAAGATGTGCCCGATCGGGGTAGCTACTTCTCGACGATGGTGGTGCGCTAGATGAGGGTTTCCTGCATAGCGTTCACTGAGAGGGGGTATGCGTTGGCGGTGCGCACCGCACACGCGCTTTCCGATTGCGCGCAGACAGGTGAAGACGACCCTGGCTGGGACGTTTCCGTTTCGCGCGGGTTCGGCGAGGGAAAGGCCGACCTGCGCGCATGGACGGCGCTCGCGTGGGAAGCGTCGGACGCGCTTCTGTTCGTGGGCGCGGCGGGCATCGCCGTGCGGGCGATCGCGCCGCATGTCGCCTCGAAGGCAAACGATCCCGCGGTTGTGGCGATCGACGAGGCGGGGCGCTTTGCCGTCCCGCTTTTGTCGGGGCATTTGGGCGGTGCGAACGAGCTTGCGCAAACTGTGGCACGCGCGGCAGGGGCCATCCCCGTCATCACCACGGCGACCGATGTCCGCGGCGTGTGGGCGGTGGATACGTGGGCGCGCTGTGCGGGGCTCGCCGTTTCGAATCCCGAGGCCATCAAGCGAGTGTCGGCGCGGCTGCTTTCGGGCGGGCGCGTGGCGCTCTATTCCGACATGCCGATTTCGGGA